>NZ_JBJQJE010000022.1:0-91078 GCF_046487585.1 Escherichia sp. WS1265 | reverse complement strand
GGTGGTCCCACCTGACCCCATGCCGAACTCAGAAGTGAAACGCCGTAGCGCCGATGGTAGTGTGGGGTCTCCCCATGCGAGAGTAGGGAACTGCCAGGCATCAAATTAAGCAGTAAGCCGGTCATAAAACCGGTGGTTGTAAAAGAATTCGGTGGAGCGGTAGTTCAGTCGGTTAGAATACCTGCCTGTCACGCAGGGGGTCGCGGGTTCGAGTCCCGTCCGTTCCGCCACCCTAATTAGGGGCGTAGTTCAATTGGTAGAGCACCGGTCTCCAAAACCGGGTGTTGGGAGTTCGAGTCTCTCCGCCCCTGCCAGAAATCATCCTTAGCGAAAGCTAAGGATTTTTTTTTATCTGAAATAACCTCGCCGAAGTAAATCCTTCTACCGGCATCCTTGCCAGCCATTCAGATTAATACACTTCATCCAGCACGTTAATTTTCAATAGATCGCGAATCAACGCATTTTTATCGCTATTTTGCAGCCATATGGCATAAAGCGGCCGTGAAAGTGTTGTGCTATCGACAACGGTATGCAGGCCGCCCTTTTTACGCGCCCAACTGACGGGTAGCCAGGTGCAACCATTAAGCGTCGCAATCTGTTGCTGTGCCAGTTCAGCAGAACTGGTTGTCAGAATGGGAACTTCGTCAGCACCGATCAAACCTGCCTCATGCTGTTGAAAATCTGGCCCCCATTCCAGTCGCAGATAGTTAAGATCTCCCTTAAGTTTGGAAGGGGCACTGGTATAAAGCGCTAAAGTGAAATACCCCAGCAACTGACTGCTAAATTCGTCCATTTTGGGCGCTTCAGTTGTAATAAGAAGATCAAGCTGGCGTTCATGCAGCTGTTTTACCAGAGACTGCCGTTGGGCAATTCGCGCTTCGAACTGTAAGCCTGTATGGGCATCCTGATTTTGATACAAACGTCCCAGCCACTGATTAAGCATACATTCCCACAACGAGGCGCTGGCACCGATAGAAAACTCGTTATGTCGTGAGGTATGCGCCACCTCCTTACGGGCGGCCTGCCAGGTGCTCATGAGCGTTTCTGCGTAAGGCAGTAGTTTTTCACCGGCAGCGGTTAAACGGATATTGTTTCTGTGGCGGGTGAAAAGGTTCACACCCAGTTGATTTTCCAGTTGTCTGATTCGAAAGCTCACTGCTGACTGGGTCAGATAGAGCGATTCAGCTGCTCGACCAAAGTGACGTGTTCGGCTAACTTCCAGGAAAGTTTTTAACAATTCCGTATCCACAGTGCTCTCCGCAAAATTATTTGTCGTTATGATTTAAATGTTTTGTTTTACACTCTGTCAAGCGTAACTAATACTCCGCGCCATAACTAGCTCGGTCAAAGAATTAGGAGCGTGCAGGATGGCGGAAAGCTTTACGACGACTAATCGATATTTCGACAATAAACATTATCCACGTGGATTCTCTCGTCATGGTGACTTCACCATCAAAGAGGCACAACTGCTTGAGCGTCATGGTTATGCCTTCAATGAGTTGGATCTTGGCAAACGCGAGCCGGTTACCGAGGAAGAGAAACTCTTCGTAGCAGTATGCCGTGGCGAACGTGAGCCAGTGACAGAAGCAGAACGCGTGTGGTCCAAGTATATGACGCGTATCAAGCGTCCAAAACGTTTTCACACCCTTTCCGGCGGTAAACCGCAGGTTGAAGGTGCTGAAGACTACACCGATTCTGACGATTAATAAAAAGGGCGAAATGCCCTTTTTTTTATGTCAGTAGTTTTTGCAGATGGATGAGCAAACGGTCAATGGCACGATAGCTAACTGCCTCCTGCAAATGCTGACGTGTGATAATGTCGGACTGATCAATATCAGCAATGGTTCGTGCAACTTTCAATAACCGCTGCCAGGCACGAATCGATAACCCCAGATGGATCAGCGTTTCTTCCAACCACTGCGCATCTTCGCTCTCAAGCTTGCAGAATTGGCGTATTTCCGGATTATCCAGCCAGGCGTTCAGTTTATTCTGCCGCTTAAATTGGCGCTTTCTGGCGGCCATTACGCGTTGTTTAACGGTGGCGCTGCTTTCTCCCGGCACTACCGTTTTACTCAAAATGCCGGGTGGCGGTAATGGGATCTCCAGTGAGAGATCGAAGCGGTCGAGAAAGGGACCAGAGAGTCGGTTGAGATAACGCAGCGTTTGCTCTGGTGTGCAGCGGTTATGGTTTCCCTGATAATGTCCGGTAGGGCTGGGATTCATTGCCGCGACAAGCTGGAAACGGGCTGGATAGGTTATTTTTGCTCGTGTGCGTGAAAGATGGATCTGCCCGGATTCAATCGGCTCTCGCAAGGCATCCAGTGTACGCCGTTCAAATTCAGGTAGCTCATCAAGAAAAAGCACGCCGTTATGCGCCAGCGAAATTTCACCTGGCCCTGGAATTGCACCACCGCCCACCATCGCAGTTAACGACGCACTGTGATGAGGTGAGCGGAACGGGCGCTGCCGCCATTGTTTTTGTACTGATTCAGCATTTACCAGACTTAATATCGCAGCGCTCTCCAGTGCCTCTTCATTGCTTAAATCTGGCAAAAGGCCATTAATACGGCTGGCGAGCATTGTTTTACCTGTTCCCGGCGGTCCAATCAGTAAAAGGTTGTGCCCGCCAGCGGCGGTAATTTCCAGTCCTCGCTTTCCTTGCTCCTGACCGACAACATCACTGAGATCATGTTGTAGCGCCCGGGATACAGCATTAGTTGGTTTCGGGTGTTCGAGAGCGTGCTTACCTTCCAGAAACGCGCAGACAGCCTGCAGATGATCGGCTATCAGGCATCCTTCACCGTTAATTAGCCCCACTTCATCTTCGTTATCTTTCGCGACGATAATTTTTCTGCCCGACTTAATAGCTTCAGTTGCACTGGAGATTGCGCCGGGAACGCCACGCAGAGCGCCTGTAAGCGCCAGTTCTCCGACTAATTCATATTCATCTAACTTATTGGCTGCAAGCTGTTCTGAGGCCGCCAGCAACGCAATGGCGATAGGTAAATCATATCGTCCCCCTTCTTTTGGCAGATCGGCTGGAGCAAGGTTGATGGTGATTTTTTTCGCCGGATATTCATATCCGCTATTGATAATGGCGCTGCGCACGCGATCGCGAGCTTCTTTTACCGTTGTTTCTGGTAAGCCCACCATCGTTAAGCCGGGTAGACCTTTACTGATATGTACCTCAACAGTGATCGGGGGCGCATTTACTCCCAGGGCTGCGCGGGTATGAACAATTGACAGTGACATAAGCCCTCCTTGAGTCACCATTATGTGCATAAGATATCGCTGCTGTAGCCCGCTAATTCGTGAATTTTAGTGGCTGATTCCTGTTTATTTGTGCAAGTGAAGTTGAGTTGTTCTGGCGGTGGAATGATGCTCGCAAAAATGCAGCGGACAAAGGATGAACTACGAGGAAGGGAACAACATTTATACTGAAATTGAATTTTTTTCACTCACTATTTTCTTTTTAAAAAACAACAATTTCTATTGAAATTATTAAAGTCATCATAAAAATCGGCCAAAAAATATCTTGTGCTATTCGCAAAATCTATGGTAACTCTTTAGGCATTCCTTCGAACAAGATGCAAGAAAAGACAAAATGACAGCCCTTCTACGAGTGATTAGCCTGGTCGTGATTAGCGTGGTGGTGATTATTATCCCACCGTGCGGGGCTGCACTTGGACGAGGAAAGGCTTAGAGATCAAGCCTTAACGAACTAAGACCCCCGCACCGAAAGGTCCGGGGGTTTTTTTTGACCTTAAAAACATAACCGAGGAGCAGACAATGAATAACAGCACAAAATTCTGTTTCTCAAGATTCAGGACGGGGAACTAACTATGAATGGCGCACAGTGGGTGGTACATGCGTTGCGGGCACAGGGTGTGAATACCGTTTTCGGTTATCCGGGTGGCGCAATTATGCCGGTTTACGATGCATTGTATGACGGCGGCGTGGAGCACTTGCTGTGCCGACATGAGCAGGGTGCGGCAATGGCAGCTATCGGTTATGCCCGTGCTACCGGCAAAACTGGCGTATGTATCGCCACGTCTGGTCCGGGTGCAACCAACCTGATAACCGGGCTTGCGGACGCACTGTTAGATTCCATCCCTGTTGTTGCCATCACCGGTCAGGTATCCGCACCGTTTATCGGCACTGACGCATTTCAGGAAGTGGATATTCTGGGGTTGTCGTTAGCCTGCACCAAGCACAGTTTCCTGGTGCAATCACTGGAAGAGTTGCCGCGCATCATGGCTGAAGCATTCGACGTTGCCAGTTCAGGTCGTCCAGGTCCGGTTCTGGTCGATATCCCAAAAGATATCCAGTTAGCCAGCGGCGATCTGGAACCATGGTTCACCACCGTTGAAAACGAAGTGACTTTCCCACATGCCGAAGTCGAGCAAGCGCGCCAGATGCTGTTAAAAGCGCAAAAACCGATGCTGTACGTTGGCGGTGGCGTGGGCATGGCGCAGGCAGTTCCCGCTCTGCGAGAATTTCTCGCTACCACAAAAATGCCTGTCACCTGCACGCTGAAAGGGCTGGGCGCAGTTGAAGCGGATTATCCGTACTATCTGGGCATGCTGGGAATGCACGGCACCAAAGCGGCGAACTTCGCAGTGCAGGAGTGCGACTTGCTGATCGCCGTGGGTGCACGTTTTGATGACCGGGTGACTGGCAAACTGAACACCTTCGCACCACACGCCAGCGTTATTCATATGGATATCGATCCGGCAGAAATGAACAAGCTGCGTCAGGTACATGTGGCTTTACAGGGTGATTTAAATGCTCTTTTACCAGCATTACAGCAGCCGTTAAATATCAATGACTGGCAGCAATACTGCGCGCAGCTGCGTGATGAACATGCCTGGCGCTACGACCATCCCGGTGACGCTATCTACGCGCCGTTGTTGTTAAAACAACTGTCGGATCGTAAACCTGCGGATTGCGTCGTGACCACAGATGTGGGGCAGCACCAGATGTGGGCTGCGCAGCACATCGCCCACACTCGCCCGGAAAATTTCATCACCTCCAGCGGCTTAGGCACCATGGGTTTTGGTTTACCAGCGGCGGTTGGCGCACAAGTCGCGCGACCGAACGATACCGTCGTCTGTATCTCCGGTGACGGCTCTTTCATGATGAATGTGCAAGAGCTGGGCACCGTAAAACGCAAGCAGTTACCGTTGAAAATCGTCTTACTCGATAACCAACGGTTAGGGATGGTTCGACAATGGCAGCAACTGTTTTTTCAGGAACGATACAGCGAAACCACCCTTACTGATAACCCCGATTTCCTCATGTTAGCCAGCGCCTTCGGCATCCCTGGCCAACACATCACCCGTAAAGACCAGGTTGAAGCGGCACTCGACACCATGCTGAACAGTGATGGGCCATACCTGCTTCATGTCTCAATCGACGAACTTGAGAATGTCTGGCCGCTGGTGCCGCCTGGTGCCAGTAATTCAGAAATGTTGGAGAAATTATCATGATGCAACATCAGGTCAATGTATCGGCTCGCTTCAATCCAGAAACCTTAGAACGTGTTTTACGCGTGGTGCGTCATCGTGGTTTCCACGTCTGCTCAATGAATATGGCTGCCGCCAGCGATGCACAAAATATAAATATCGAATTGACCGTTGCCAGCCCACGGTCGGTCGACTTACTGTTTAGTCAGTTAAATAAACTGGTGGACGTCGCACACGTTGCCATCTGCCAGAGCACAACCACATCACAACAAATCCGCGCCTGAGCGCAAAAGGAATATAAAAATGACCACGAAGAAAGCTGATTACATTTGGTTCAATGGGGAGATGGTTCGCTGGGAAGACGCGAAGGTGCATGTGATGTCGCACGCGCTGCACTATGGCACCTCGGTTTTTGAAGGCATCCGTTGCTACGACTCGCACAAAGGACCGGTTGTATTCCGCCATCGTGAGCATATGCAGCGTCTGCATGACTCCGCCAAAATCTATCGCTTCCCGGTTTCGCAGAGCATTGATGAGCTGATGGAAGCTTGTCGTGACGTGATCCGCAAAAACAATCTCACCAGCGCCTATATCCGTCCGCTGATCTTCGTCGGTGATGTTGGTATGGGCGTTAACCCGCCAGCGGGATACTCAACCGATGTAATTATCGCCGCTTTCCCGTGGGGAGCGTATCTGGGCGCAGAAGCGCTGGAGCAGGGGATCGATGCGATGGTTTCCTCCTGGAACCGCGCAGCACCAAACACTATCCCGACGGCGGCAAAAGCCGGTGGTAACTACCTCTCTTCCCTGCTGGTGGGTAGCGAAGCGCGCCGCCACGGTTATCAGGAAGGTATCGCGCTGGATGTGAACGGTTATATCTCTGAAGGCGCAGGCGAAAACCTGTTTGAAGTGAAAGACGGTGTGCTGTTCACCCCACCGTTCACCTCCTCCGCGCTGCCGGGTATTACCCGTGACGCCATCATCAAACTGGCGAAAGAGCTGGGAATTGAAGTGCGTGAGCAGGTGCTGTCGCGCGAATCACTGTACCTGGCGGATGAAGTGTTTATGTCCGGTACGGCGGCAGAAATCACGCCAGTGCGCAGTGTAGACGGTATTCAGGTTGGTGAAGGCCGTTGCGGCCCGGTTACCAAACGCATTCAGCAAGCCTTCTTCGGCCTCTTCACTGGCGAAACCGAAGATAAATGGGGCTGGTTAGATCAAGTTAATCAATAAATACAAAAAATGGGACGGCACGCACCGTCCCATTTACGAGACAGACACTGGGAGTAAATAAAGTATGCCTAAGTACCGTTCCGCCACCACCACCCATGGTCGTAATATGGCGGGTGCTCGTGCGCTGTGGCGCGCCACCGGAATGACCGACGCCGATTTCGGTAAGCCGATTATCGCGGTTGTGAACTCGTTCACCCAATTTGTACCGGGTCACGTCCATCTGCGCGATCTCGGTAAACTGGTCGCCGAACAAATTGAAGCGGCTGGCGGCGTTGCCAAAGAGTTCAACACCATTGCGGTGGATGATGGGATTGCCATGGGCCACGGGGGGATGCTTTATTCACTGCCATCTCGCGAACTGATCGCTGATTCCGTTGAGTATATGGTCAACGCTCACTGCGCCGACGCCATGGTCTGCATCTCTAACTGCGACAAAATCACCCCGGGGATGCTGATGGCTTCCCTGCGCCTGAATATTCCTGTGATCTTTGTTTCCGGCGGTCCGATGGAGGCCGGGAAAACCAAACTGTCCGATCAGATCATTAAGCTCGATCTGGTTGATGCGATGATCCAGGGCGCAGACCCGAAAGTTTCTGACTCCCAGAGCGATCAGGTTGAACGATCCGCCTGCCCAACCTGCGGTTCCTGCTCCGGGATGTTTACTGCTAACTCAATGAACTGCCTGACCGAAGCACTGGGCCTGTCGCAGCCGGGCAACGGCTCGTTGCTGGCAACCCACGCGGACCGTAAGCAGCTGTTCCTCAATGCTGGTAAACGCATTGTTGAATTGACCAAACGTTACTACGAGCAAAACGACGAAAGTGCACTGCCGCGCAATATTGCTAGCAAAGCGGCGTTTGAAAACGCCATGACGCTGGATATCGCGATGGGCGGCTCTACCAACACGGTACTTCACCTGCTGGCGGCGGCGCAGGAAGCGGAAATCGACTTCACCATGAGTGATATTGATAAGCTCTCCCGCAAGGTTCCACAGCTGTGTAAAGTTGCGCCGAGCACCCAGAAATACCATATGGAAGATGTTCATCGTGCTGGTGGTGTTATCGGTATTCTCGGCGAGCTGGATCGTGCGGGATTACTGAACCGTGATGTGAAAAACGTACTTGGCCTGACGTTGCCGCAAACGCTGGAACAATACGACGTTATGCTGACCCAGGATGACGCGGTAAAAAATATGTTCCGCGCTGGCCCGGCGGGCATTCGTACCACACAGGCATTCTCGCAGGATTGCCGTTGGGATTCTCTCGATGACGATCGCGCAAACGGCTGTATCCGCTCGCTGGAACACGCCTACAGCAAAGACGGCGGCTTGGCGGTGCTCTACGGTAATTTCGCAGAAAACGGCTGCATTGTTAAAACCGCGGGCGTCGATGACAGCATCCTCAAATTCACCGGCCCGGCGAAAGTGTACGAAAGCCAGGATGACGCGGTAGAAGCGATTCTCGGCGGCAAAGTTATCGCTGGCGATGTGGTGGTGATCCGGTACGAAGGCCCGAAAGGCGGTCCGGGGATGCAGGAAATGCTCTACCCAACCAGCTTCCTGAAATCAATGGGTCTCGGTAAAGCCTGCGCGCTGATCACCGACGGACGCTTCTCCGGCGGCACCTCTGGTCTTTCCATCGGCCACGTCTCGCCGGAAGCGGCAAGCGGCGGCAGCATTGGTCTGATTGAAGACGGCGATCTTATCGCTATCGACATTCCCAACCGTGGCATTCAGTTACAGGTAAGCGATGCCGAACTGGCGGCACGTCGTGAAGCGCAGGAAGCTCGTGGCGACAAAGCCTGGACGCCGAAAAATCGCGAACGTCAGGTCTCCTTTGCATTGCGCGCCTACGCCAGCCTGGCAACCAGCGCCGACAAAGGTGCGGTGCGCGATAAATCGAAACTGGGGGGTTAATAATGGCTGACTCGCAACCCCTGTCCGGTACCCCGGAAGGTGCCGAATATTTAAGAGCGGTGCTGCGCGCGCCGGTCTACGAAGCGGCGCAGGTCACGCCGCTACAAAAAATGGAAAAGCTCTCGTCTCGTCTTGATAACGTGATTCTGGTGAAGCGCGAAGATCGCCAGCCAGTTCATAGCTTTAAGTTGCGCGGTGCATACGCCATGATGGCGGGCCTGACGGAAGAACAGAAAGCGCACGGCGTGATCACCGCTTCTGCGGGTAACCACGCGCAGGGCGTCGCGTTTTCTTCCGCACGGTTAGGCGTGAAGGCGCTGATCGTCATGCCAACCGCCACCGCCGATATAAAAGTTGATGCGGTGCGCAGCTTTGGCGGCGAAGTGCTGCTTCATGGCGCGAACTTTGACGAAGCGAAAGCGAAAGCAATCGAACTGTCACAGCAGCAGGGCTTCACCTGGGTGCCGCCGTTCGACCATCCGATGGTGATCGCCGGGCAAGGCACGCTGGCGCTGGAACTGCTCCAGCAGGACGCCCATCTCGACCGCGTATTTGTACCGGTCGGCGGCGGCGGTCTGGCGGCGGGCGTCGCGGTACTGATCAAACAACTGATGCCGCAAATCAAAGTGATCGCCGTGGAAGCGGAAGATTCCGCCTGCCTGAAAGCGGCGCTGGATGCGGGTCATCCCGTTGATCTGCCCCGCGTGGGGCTGTTTGCTGAAGGCGTCGCGGTAAAACGTATCGGCGATGAAACCTTCCGTTTGTGCCAGGAGTATCTTGACGACATCATCACCGTCGATAGCGATGCCATCTGTGCGGCGATGAAAGACCTGTTCGAAGATGTACGCGCGGTGGCTGAACCCTCTGGCGCGCTGGCGCTGGCAGGGATGAAAAAATACATCGCCCAGCACAACATTCGCGGTGAACGGCTGGCGCATATTCTTTCCGGTGCCAACGTGAACTTTCACGGTCTGCGCTACGTCTCGGAACGCTGCGAACTGGGCGAACAGCGTGAAGCGTTACTGGCGGTGACCATTCCGGAAGAAAAGGGCAGCTTCCTCAAATTCTGCCAGTTACTTGGTGGGCGCTCGGTCACCGAGTTCAACTACCGCTTTGCTGATGCCAAAAACGCCTGCATTTTTGTCGGCGTGCGCCTGAGCCGCGGTCTCGAAGAGCGCAAAGAAATTTTGCAGATGCTCAACGACGGCGGCTACAGCGTGGTTGATCTCTCCGACGACGAAATGGCGAAGCTGCATGTGCGTTATATGGTTGGCGGGCGCCCATCGCATCCGTTGCAGGAACGCCTCTACAGCTTCGAATTCCCGGAGTCACCGGGGGCGCTGTTGCGCTTCCTCAACACGCTGGGTACGCACTGGAACATTTCTTTGTTCCATTATCGCAGCCACGGTACCGACTACGGGCGCGTACTGGCGGCGTTCGAACTTGGCGACCATGAACCGGATTTCGAAACCCGGCTGAATGAGCTGGGCTACGATTGCCACGACGAAACCAATAACCCGGCGTTCAGGTTCTTTTTGGCGGGTTAGTGGTTCGGCAAAATCTTCCAGAATGCCTCAATCAGCGGCTCATGCAGCCGCTTTTTTTGCGCACACACGCCCAGCTCAAACGGCGTTTTCTCATCGCTGCGCTCTAAAATCATCACGCGGTTCCGCACCGGTTCGGGGCTGTTTTCCAGCACCACTTCCGGCAACAGCGCCACGCCACAGCCGAGCGCCACCATCGATACCATTGCTTCATGTCCGCCAACCGTGGCGTAAATCATCGGGTTGCTGATTTTATTGCGTCGAAACCACAGTTCAATGCGGCGGCGTACCGGCCCCTGATCGGCCATGATAAACGGCACCGTTGACCAGTCCGGCTTCTCTACCGACACCTGATTACGCACCGGGCAGGGCAGCGCGGGGGCAATCAGCACCACTGCCAGATTCTCCAGCATCGAAAACGCCACTGCGCCGGGTAGCGTCTCCGGCTTCCCGGCAATCGCCAGGTCCGCTTCGCCAGTGACCACTTTTTCCATTGCATCTGCCGCATCACCAGTAGTGAGTTTAATCTCCACCGACGGGTGTTCCGCGCGGAAGCGATCCAGAATCGGCGGCAGATGGCTGTAGGCAGCGGTCACCGAGCAGAAGATATGTAATTCGCCAGAGAGCGACGGTCCTTGCTGGTCGATGGTGTGGCGCAATTGCTGATATTGCAACAGCGTTTGCTGGGCGAAAACGCGCAGTTCTTCGCCCGCTTCCGTCAGCGTTACCGTGCGGTTATCGCGCACAAACAGCGGCTGACCGAGATCTTCTTCTAGGCGCTGTATTTGTCGCGAAAGCGTAGACGGGCTAACGTGCATTGCCCGCGCGCTACGGCCAAAATGGCGGCTTTCCGCCAGATGCAGGAAGGTTTTCAGATCGCGTAAATCCAATGGCGCAGCCCTCAATGTTGACGTTGCAAAAATTGCAATGTGACGTTGTGAATATATCAATTTCCGCAATAAATTTCCTGTCATATAGTGAATTCAATCTCGCAAACGCGAACCGAACAATAAGAAGCACAACATCACGAGGAATCACCATGGCTAACTACTTCAATACACTGAATCTGCGCCAGCAGCTGGCACAGCTGGGCAAATGTCGCTTCATGGGGCGCGATGAATTCGCCGATGGCGCGAGCTACCTTCAGGGTAAAAAAGTAGTCATCGTCGGCTGTGGCGCACAGGGGCTGAACCAGGGCCTGAACATGCGTGATTCAGGTCTCGATATCTCCTACGCTCTGCGCAAAGAAGCGATTGCCGAAAAGCGCGCATCCTGGCGTAAAGCGACCGAAAACGGTTTTAAAGTGGGTACTTACGAAGAACTGATCCCGCAGGCGGATCTGGTGGTTAACCTGACGCCGGACAAGCAGCACTCTGATGTAGTGCGCACCGTACAGCCACTGATGAAAGACGGCGCGGCGCTGGGTTACTCGCACGGTTTTAACATCGTCGAAGTAGGCGAGCAGATCCGTAAAGACATCACCGTAGTAATGGTTGCGCCGAAATGCCCAGGCACCGAAGTACGTGAAGAGTACAAACGTGGATTCGGCGTACCGACGCTGATTGCCGTTCACCCGGAAAACGATCCGAAAGGCGAAGGCATGGCGATCGCTAAAGCATGGGCGGCAGCAACCGGCGGTCACCGTGCAGGCGTGCTGGAATCGTCCTTCGTTGCGGAAGTGAAATCTGACCTGATGGGCGAGCAAACCATCCTGTGCGGTATGTTGCAGGCTGGCTCTCTGCTGTGCTTCGACAAGCTGGTGGAAGAAGGCACCGATCCGGCATACGCAGAAAAACTGATTCAGTTCGGTTGGGAAACCATCACCGAAGCACTGAAACAGGGCGGCATCACGCTGATGATGGACCGTCTCTCTAACCCGGCGAAATTGCGCGCTTACGCGCTCTCTGAGCAATTGAAAGAGATCATGGCACCGCTGTTCCAGAAACATATGGACGATATCATCTCCGGCGAATTCTCCTCCGGCATGATGGCGGACTGGGCCAACGATGATAAGAAACTGCTGACCTGGCGTGAAGAGACCGGCAAAACCGCGTTCGAAACCGCGCCGCAATATGAAGGCAAAATCGGCGAGCAGGAGTACTTCGATAAAGGCGTATTGATGATCGCGATGGTAAAAGCGGGCGTTGAGCTGGCGTTTGAAACCATGGTTGATTCCGGCATCATCGAAGAGTCTGCTTACTATGAATCACTGCACGAACTGCCGCTGATTGCCAACACCATCGCCCGTAAGCGTCTGTATGAAATGAACGTGGTTATTTCTGATACCGCTGAATACGGTAACTATCTGTTCTCTTACGCTTGTGTGCCGCTGCTGAAACCGTTTATGGCAGAGCTGCAACCGGGCGACCTGGGTAAAGCTATTCCGGAAGGTGCGGTAGATAACGCGCAGTTGCGTGATGTGAACGAAGCGATTCGCAGCCATGCGATTGAGCAGGTAGGTAAGAAACTGCGCGGCTATATGACGGATATGAAACGTATTGCTGTTGCAGGTTAAGTGCGATTCAGAGTTCAAGGCCTTCTCCCGGAGAAGGCCTTGCTGTTAGTTACGGTAAAGCACCTTAATGATGTGATACCCGAACTGGGTATGCAGCGGACCGGTTGGCTCCAGTACCGGACAAGAGAAAACCACTTTATCGAACGCCGGAACCATCTGGCCCTGGCGGAATTCACCTAAATCACCACCGCGTTTACCTGACGGGCAAATGGAGTGTTTCTTCGCCAGCTTGCCGAAATCGGCACCGTTCTTAATCTGCTCGAGAAGTTCCAGAGCCAGTTTCTCTTCTTTTACAAGGATATGCAGTGCTGCTGCTGTTTTTGCCATGATCGTGCCTTGAGTGGTAAGGATGAGGCTGGCTATACTACCACGCTGTTATTTTCCCCTCCCGACTTTCATTGAGCGATTTTCCTATGCGTCTAAACCCCGGCCAACAACAAGCTGTCGAATTCGTTACCGGCCCCTGCCTGGTGCTGGCAGGCGCGGGTTCCGGTAAAACTCGTGTCATCACCAATAAAATCGCCCATCTGATCCGCGGTTGCGGTTATCAGGCGCGACATATCGCGGCGGTGACCTTTACCAATAAGGCGGCGCGCGAGATGAAAGAGCGTGTCGGGCAGACGCTGGGGCGCAAAGAGGCGCGCGGGCTGATGATTTCCACCTTCCACACGCTGGGGCTGGATATCATCAAACGCGAGTATGCGGCGCTTGGGATGAAAGCAAACTTCTCGTTGTTTGACGATACCGATCAGCTTGCTTTGCTTAAAGAGCTGACCGAGGGGCTGATTGAAGATGACAAAGTTCTCCTGCAACAGCTGATTTCGACCATCTCTAACTGGAAGAACGATCTCAAAACACCGTCCCAGGCGGCAGCCAGTGCGATTGGCGAGCGGGACCGTATTTTTGCCCATTGTTATGGGCTGTATGATGCACACCTGAAAGCCTGTAACGTTCTCGATTTCGATGATCTGATTTTATTGCCGACGTTACTGCTGCAACGCAATGAAGAAGTCCGCGAGCGCTGGCAGAACAAAATTCGCTACCTGCTGGTGGATGAGTATCAGGACACCAACACCAGCCAGTATGAACTGGTGAAACTGCTGGTGGGCAGCCGCGCGCGCTTTACCGTAGTTGGCGATGACGATCAGTCGATCTACTCCTGGCGCGGTGCACGTCCGCAAAACCTGGTGCTGTTGAGCCAGGATTTTCCGGCGCTGAAGGTGATTAAGCTTGAGCAGAACTACCGCTCTTCCGGACGTATTCTGAAAGCGGCGAACATCCTCATTGCCAATAACCCGCACGTCTTTGAAAAGCGTCTGTTCTCCGAACTGGGCTATGGCGCGGAGCTAAAAGTTTTAAGCGCGAATAACGAAGAACATGAAGCCGAGAGAGTCACCGGCGAGCTGATCGCGCATCACTTCGTCAATAAAACGCAGTACAAAGATTACGCCATTCTTTATCGCGGTAACCATCAGTCGCGGGTGTTTGAAAAATTCCTGATGCAAAACCGCATCCCGTACAAAATTTCTGGTGGTACGTCGTTTTTCTCTCGTCCTGAAATCAAGGATTTGCTGGCTTATCTGCGCGTGCTGACTAACCCGGACGATGACAGCGCATTTCTGCGTATCGTTAACACGCCGAAGCGAGAGATTGGCCCGGCTACGCTGAAAAAGCTGGGTGAGTGGGCGATGACGCGCAATAAAAGCATGTTTACCGCCAGCTTTGATATGGGCCTGAGTCAGACCCTGAGCGGACGTGGTTATGAAGCATTGACCCGCTTCACTCATTGGTTGGCAGAAATCCAGCGCCTGGCGGAGCGGGAGCCGATTGCCGCGGTGCGCGATCTGATCCACGGCATGGATTATGAATCCTGGCTGTACGAAACATCGCCCAGCCCGAAAGCTGCCGAAATGCGCATGAAGAACGTCAACCAACTGTTTAGCTGGATGACGGAGATGCTGGAAGGCAGCGAACTGGATGAGCCGATGACGCTCACCCAGGTGGTGACGCGCTTTACTTTGCGCGACATGATGGAGCGCGGCGAGAGCGAGGAAGAGCTGGATCAGGTACAACTGATGACTCTGCACGCGTCGAAAGGGCTGGAGTTTCCTTATGTCTACATGGTCGGTATGGAAGAGGGGTTTTTGCCGCACCAGAGCAGCATCGATGAAGATAATATCGATGAGGAGCGGCGGCTGGCCTATGTCGGCATTACTCGTGCCCAGAAGGAATTGACCTTTACGCTGTGTAAAGAACGCCGTCAGTACGGCGAACTGGTGCGCCCGGAACCAAGCCGATTCTTATTGGAGCTGCCGCAGGATGATTTGATTTGGGAACAGGAGCGTAAAGTGGTCAGCGCCGAAGAACGGATGCAGAAAGGGCAAAGCCATCTGGCGAATCTGAAAGCTATGATGGCGGCAAAACGAGGGAAATAATCAAGGCCGGAAAAGATGCGTCAGCATCGCATCCGGCACTTACTCATTAATGCACTTCCAGCGGCCAGTGGACATAGCTCTGCCACTGGCTTTCCTGATCAATAATCTCTTTACCCAGCGGATGTTGGGTTAACCAACCTTGCGGAAGCGTCAAGGTCAACAGTTCATGGTTAGCCTGTAATGTCATCTCTGGCACGAGATCGTCACGACGACGGCTGGCAAAAATGATGGCCAGGCGGAGTAAACGGCAGAGTTGTTCTGCGACGCGCGGCGGTACGGCATTTTGCTGATGCAGCGATGAGAGATCGACCGGATTCGTCTGGTTGAGCAGTAGCGTCGCCAGCAATTTTTTCTGTGCGGGGGTAAAACCGGGAAGATCCAGATTACGTACCAGATAAGCAGCGTGTTGCGGCGCTTGTTTGAAGTCAACGCTCAGGCCGATTTCATGAAGCTGGCAGGCGCTGATGAGCAAATCGCGGCTTATTGCTTCAAGATGCCATTCATTTTCCACCTGATCGAAGAAGTTAGCCGCAACTTTGGCTACGCGCTGTGCCTGATCAATATCGATCATAAAGCGGCGCTGAATATTACGCAGCGTACGGCTGCGAATATCCTGCTCGACGGTAAGATGCAACATACCGTAGACCAGGCCTTCACGCAGCGCACCGCCCGCCAGGGTCATACACTGAATATTCAGTTCGGTAAAAATGGCTATCAGGATCGCCAGACCACTCGGGAACACTAACGCACGTTCCAGCGTCAGCCCGTCAATCTCCAGTTCCTCCAGCCGACCGCAATGAATGGCTCGCTGTTTCAGTTGCTGCAACTTTTCCAGGGTAATGCGTTCATCCATCCCCTGTGCCATCATGATTTCCTGTAACGCCTGCACGGTGCCGGAAGCGCCAACGCACACTTTCCAGCCGTGATACCGTAATTCATCGGCAACCGGACGTAACACTTCGCGTGCCGCTTTTTCTGCAGCATCAAAATTTTCCTGCGCCAGATTACGATCGGCAAAATAGCGTTCCAGCCAGGTGACGCAGCCCATCGACAGGCTGAACAACGAGGTGGTTTGTGCACCCGTGCCGGTTACCAGTTCAGTACTGGCACCGCCTATATCCACCACCAGGCGCTGATCGGCACCGCCAGTTGTGTGAGCAACGCCCTGATAAATCAGACGTGCTTCCTCTTCACCGCTGATCACCTGTACCGGACAACCGAGGATTTCCTGTGCTTTGGCAATAAAATCACCCGCATTGACGGCAAGTCGTAATGTCGCCGTAGCGACAACGCGAATTTGCGAGGGAGGGATATCTTGCAGACGTTCAGCAAACAGGCGCAGACATTGCCAACCGCGCTCCATTGCTTCATTAGAGAGGGCATTTTCGCTATTCAGGCCAGCAGCCAGACGCACTTTGCGTTTAATTCGCGTCAGCGTCTGGATGCTTCCAGCCACCTCGCGCACAACCAGCATATGAAAACTATTCGAACCGAGATCAATGGCTGCATACAGCGACGAGGTGGAACCCATACTCTTCATCCTTCAATCTGTCTCTGTGTTGGCTGCATTCTTTCACCTGAATCACTTACTACAGTAAGCTCATCGGGGTTCATTCTCTGGCCATCTTGATACAGTTTGAATGATTTTGAGTATGACATTTTTTATTTAACCTGAACGACGACGATTACGCGGAGCGCCAGTACGACGCGGACCATTGCCTGTGCGCGGGCGCGTGAGGCGCAGCGGTTTTGGCAGATCGGTCATCAATGCGTCCGGATTGTATTTGCTTACCGGAATTGAGTGACCAATATAGGTCTCAATAGCAGGCAAATTCAATGCATACTCTTCACACGCCAGGCTAATAGAGTGACCGCTTGCGCCTGCGCGACCTGTACGACCAATACGGTGAACGTAATCTTCACAGTCATCGGGTAAATCGTAGTTAAAGACGTGTGTCACAGCCGGGATATGCAAACCACGCGCGGCAACGTCGGTGGCAACCAGAATATCCAGATCGCCACGGGTAAATTCATCAAGAATACGCAGACGTTTTTTCTGCGCGACATCGCCTGTCAACAAACCGACACGATGACCATCTGCCGCCAGGTGGCCCCAGATCTCTTCACAACGGTGTTTGGTGTTGGCGAAAATAATCGCTCTGTCTGGCCACTCTTCTTCGATCAGCGTTTGCAGCAAACGCATTTTTTCTTCGTTAGAAGGGTAGAAAAGCTCTTCTTTAATACGGTGGCCCGTTTTCTGTTCCGGTTCCACTTCAATATATTCGGCATTGTTCATCTGCTCGAACGCCAGTTCACGTACCCGGTACGAAAGCGTGGCGGAGAACAGCATGTTGAGGCGCTGGTTTGCAGGCGGCATACGGCGGAACAGCCAGCGGATATCTTTAATAAAGCCCAGATCGTACATACGATCGGCTTCGTCCAGTACCACTACCTGAATGGCACCGAGGTTAATGTGGTTCTGCTTGGCGTAGTCAATTAAACGCCCCGTGGTGCCAATCAGAATGTCAACGCCGCTTTCCAGCACTTTCAGCTGTTTGTCGTAGCCATCACCACCGTAAGCCAGACCCAGCTTCAGGCCGGTAGCTTCCGCCAGCGGTTCCGCGTCGGCGTGGATCTGCACGGCAAGTTCACGCGTCGGTGCCATAATTAAGGCACGCGGTTGATTCACCTTGCGATCGGCAATCGCGGGATGAGAGAGAAGATAATGAAACGTTGACGTAAGAAACGCCATCGTTTTCCCGGTACCGGTTTGCGCCTGCCCGGCTACGTCACGACCCGCCAGCGTCAGCGGAAGGGCCAGTGCCTGAATGGGCGTACAGTTATGAAACCCTTTTTTTTCAAGGGCTTCTACAACCTTCGGATGCAGGGCGAAGTCGGAAAACTTCTGTTCTGTTAAATGTGTTTTGCTCATAGTGTGGTAGAATATCAGCTTACTATTGCTTTACGAAAGCGTATCCGGTGAAATAAAGTCAACCTTTAGTTGGTTAATGTTACACCAACAACGAAACCAACACGCCAGGCTTATTCCTGTGGAGTTATATATGAGCGATAAAATTATTCACCTGACTGACGACAGTTTTGACACGGATGTACTCAAAGCGGACGGGGCGATCCTCGTCGATTTCTGGGCAGAGTGGTGCGGTCCGTGCAAAATGATCGCCCCGATTCTGGATGAAATCGCTGACGAATATCAGGGCAAACTGACCGTTGCAAAACTGAACATCGATCAAAACCCTGGCACTGCGCCGAAATATGGCATCCGTGGTATCCCGACTCTGCTGCTGTTCAAAAACGGTGAAGTGGCGGCAACCAAAGTGGGCGCACTGTCTAAAGGTCAGTTGAAAGAGTTCCTCGACGCTAACCTGGCGTAAGGGAATTTCATGTTCGGGTGCCCCGTCGCTAAAAACTGGACGCCCGGCGTGAGTCATGCTAACTTAGTGTTGACTTCGTATTAAACATACCTTATTAAGTTTGAATCTTGTAATTTCCAACGCTTCCCGTTTTATCTTAAATGCGAAGTGAACAGATTTCTGGCTCGTCACTCAATCCGTCTTGTCGTTTCAGTTCTGCGTACTTTCCTGTGACCAGACAGCGAAAAGACATGAGTCGATGACCGTAAACAGGCATGGATGATCCTGCCATACCATTCACAACATTAAGTTCGAGATTTACCCCAAGTTTAAGAACTCACACCACTATGAATCTTACCGAATTAAAGAATACGCCGGTTTCTGAGCTGATCACTCTCGGCGAAAATATGGGGCTGGAAAACCTGGCTCGTATGCGTAAGCAGGACATTATTTTTGCCATCCTGAAGCAGCACGCAAAGAGTGGCGAAGATATCTTTGGTGATGGTGTACTGGAGATATTGCAGGATGGATTTGGTTTCCTCCGTTCCGCAGACAGCTCCTACCTCGCCGGTCCTGATGACATCTACGTTTCCCCTAGCCAAATCCGCCGTTTCAACCTCCGCACTGGTGATACCATCTCTGGTAAGATTCGCCCGCCGAAAGAAGGTGAACGCTATTTTGCGCTGCTGAAAGTTAACGAAGTTAACTTCGACAAACCTGAAAACGCCCGCAACAAAATCCTCTTTGAGAACTTAACCCCGCTGCACGCAAACTCTCGTCTGCGTATGGAACGTGGTAACGGTTCTACTGAAGATTTAACCGCTCGCGTACTGGATCTGGCATCACCTATCGGTCGTGGTCAGCGTGGTCTGATTGTGGCACCGCCGAAAGCCGGTAAAACCATGCTGCTGCAGAACATTGCCCAGAGCATTGCTTACAACCACCCGGATTGTGTGCTGATGGTTCTGCTGATCGACGAACGTCCGGAAGAAGTAACCGAGATGCAGCGTCTGGTAAAAGGTGAAGTTGTTGCTTCCACCTTTGATGAGCCCGCATCTCGCCACGTTCAGGTTGCGGAAATGGTGATCGAGAAGGCGAAACGCCTGGTTGAGCACAAGAAAGACGTTATCATCCTGCTCGACTCCATCACTCGTCTGGCGCGCGCTTACAACACCGTTGTTCCGGCGTCAGGTAAAGTGCTGACCGGTGGTGTGGATGCCAACGCCCTGCATCGTCCGAAACGCTTCTTCGGTGCGGCGCGTAACGTGGAAGAGGGCGGCAGCCTGACCATCATCGCTACCGCGCTTATCGATACCGGTTCCAAGATGGACGAAGTTATCTACGAAGAGTTTAAAGGTACAGGCAACATGGAACTGCACCTCTCTCGTAAGATCGCTGAAAAACGCGTCTTCCCGGCAATCGACTACAACCGTTCCGGTACCCGTAAAGAAGAGCTGCTCACTACTCAGGAAGAACTGCAGAAAATGTGGATCCTGCGCAAAATCATTCACCCGATGGGCGAAATCGATGCAATGGAATTCCTCATTAATAAACTGGCAATGACCAAGACCAATGACGATTTCTTCGAAATGATGAAACGCTCATAAATTTGTCTTATGCCAAAAACGCCACGTGTTTACGTGGCGTTTTGTTTTTATATCTGTAATCTTAACGGCGTTATAACAAATACGAGTTATGTTTGTTTATTGCGCATAACACGAATCACGTGGTTGTTTTTTGCACAAGGTTGGTGGGTTCAGAGCAGAGTTTCCCTTCTGAATAAAGGCCTTCGTGGTTATACTTCTGCTAATAATTTTCTCTGAGAGCATGCATTGTGAATTTACTGACAGTGAGTACTGATCTCATCAGTATTTTTTTATTCACGACACTGTTTCTGTTTTTTGCCCGTAAGGTGGCAAAAAAAGTCGGTTTAGTGGATAAACCTAACTTCCGCAAACGTCACCAGGGATTGATACCTCTCGTTGGGGGGATTTCGGTTTACGCAGGGATTTGCTTCACGTTCGGAATTGTCGATTACTATATTCCGCATGCATCTCTCTATCTCGCTTGTGCCGGTGTGCTTGTTTTCATTGGCGCGCTGGATGACCGTTTTGATATCAGCGTAAAAATCCGGGCCACCATACAGGCCGCTGTTGGCATTGTTATGATGGTGTTCGGCAAACTTTATCTCAGTAGCCTGGGTTATATCTTTGGCTCCTGGGAGATGGTGCTCGGACCGTTTGGCTACTTCCTGACGCTATTTGCCGTCTGGGCGGCCATTAATGCGTTCAACATGGTTGATGGCATTGATGGCTTGCTGGGCGGGTTGTCCTGCGTCTCGTTTGCAGCAATCGGTATGATTTTGTGGTTCGACGGGCAAACCAGCCTTGCAATCTGGTGTTTTGCGATGATCGCCGCCATCCTGCCATACATCATGCTTAACCTTGGTATCCTGGGTCGCCGCTACAAAGTCTTTATGGGTGATGCGGGCAGTACGCTGATTGGTTTTACCGTTATCTGGATCCTGCTCGAAACGACCCAGGGCAAAACCCATCCCATCAGCCCGGTTACCGCTTTGTGGATAATCGCCATTCCGCTAATGGATATGGTGGCGATTATGTACCGTCGCCTGCGTAAAGGCATGAGTCCGTTCTCTCCTGATCGCCAGCATATTCACCATTTGATCATGCGTGCCGGGTTTACTTCCCGCCAGGCGTTTGTGCTGATTACCCTTGCCGCAGCTCTGCTCGCCTCCATTGGGGTGCTGGCAGAATATTCTCATTTTGTCCCGGAGTGGGTCATGCTGGTGCTCTTTTTGCTAGCATTCTTCCTCTATGGATATTGCATTAAGCGTGCCTGGAAAGTTGCTCGCTTTATTAAGCGCGTAAAACGCAGACTGCGTAGAAATCGTGGTGGCAGCCCCAATTTAACCAAATAAATGAGGATGTGATGACACAACCAATGCCTGGGAAACCGGCCGAAGACGCTGAAAATGAACTGGATATTCGTGGGTTGTTTCGTACCTTGTGGGCTGGGAAGCTGTGGATTATTGGCATGGGACTGGCGTTTGCGTTAATCGCGCTGGCGTATACTTTTTTTGCTCGTCAGGAGTGGAGCTCGACGGCGATTACCGATCGTCCAACGGTGAATATGCTGGGGGGATATTACTCACAGCAGCAATTTTTGCGTAACCTGGATGTCCGTTCAAACATGGCTTCTGCCGACCAACCATCGGTCATGGACGAAGCCTATAAAGAGTTTGTTATGCAACTGGCCTCGTGGGATACCCGCAGAGAGTTCTGGCTGCAAACCGACTATTACAAGCAGCGGATGGTGGGCAACAGCAAAGCCGATGCGGCGTTGCTGGATGAAATGATTAATAACATCCAGTTTATCCCCGGAGACTTTACCCGCGCGGTCAATGACAGCGTGAAGCTGATTGCCGAAACCGCGCCTGACGCTAATAACCTGTTACGTCAGTATGTTGCTTTTGCCAGCCAGCGTGCAGCCAGCCATCTGAATGATGAGCTGAAAGGTGCATGGGCGGCGCGCACCATCCAGATGAAAGCACAGGTGAAGCGTCAGGAAGAGGTGGCGAAAGCCATCTACGACCGCCGGATGAACAGTATTGAACAGGCGCTGAAAATTGCAGAGCAGCATAATATTTCGCGCAGTGCGACAGATGTGCCTGCCGAGGAATTACCTGATTCAGAAATGTTCCTGCTTGGGCGTCCAATGCTCCAGGCTCGACTGGAAAATTTACAGGCCGTCGGTCCGGCCTTTGATCTCGACTATGATCAGAATCGGGCCATGTTAAACACCCTGAATGTTGGTCCAACCCTGGATCCGCGTTTTCAGACCTATCGCTATTTGCGTACGCCGGAAGAACCGGTAAAACGCGATAGCCCACGTCGTGCCTTCCTGATGATTATGTGGGGCATTGTCGGGGGGCTGATCGGGGCTGGTGTCGCATTAACCCGCCGTTGCTCGAAATAGCAACACTGCTGCGGTGAGCGCAAAGGCGCTCGCCGCTTATTCGAAGAGAATCGATGTGAAAGTACTGACTGTATTTGGTACGCGCCCGGAAGCCATCAAGATGGCGCCGTTGGTGCATGCGTTGGCAAAAGATCCTTTTTTTGAGGCTAAAGTTTGCGTCACTGCGCAGCATCGGGAGATGCTCGATCAGGTGCTGAAACTCTTTTCCATTGTACCTGACTACGATCTCAACATAATGCAGCCAGGACAGGGCCTGACAGAGATAACCTGTCGGATTCTGGAAGGGCTAAAACCAATTCTTGCCGAGTTCAAACCAGACGTCGTGCTGGTTCACGGCGATACTACGACGACGCTGGCAACCAGCCTGGCGGCGTTTTATCAGCGTATTCCTGTTGGTCACGTTGAGGCTGGTCTGCGCACGGGCGAGCTCTATTCGCCGTGGCCGGAAGAGGCTAACCGTACATTGACCGGGCATCTGGCGATGTATCACTTCTCTCCAACCGAAACTTCCCGGCAAAACTTGCTGCGTGAAAATGTTGCTGACAGCCGAATCTTCATTACCGGTAATACAGTTATTGATGCACTGTTATGGGTGCGTGACCAGGTGATGAGCAGCGATACGCTGCGTTCAGAACTGGCGGCAAATTACCCGTTTATCGACCCCAATAAAAAAATGATTCTGGTGACCGGTCACAGGCGTGAGAGCTTCGGTCGTGGCTTTGAAGAAATCTGCCATGCGCTGGCAGACATCGCCACCACGCACCAGGACATCCAGATTGTCTATCCAGTGCATCTCAACCCGAACGTCAGAGAGCCGGTCAATCGCATTCTGGGGCATGTGAAAAATGTCATTCTGATCGATCCCCAGGAGTATTTACCGTTTGTCTGGCTGATGAACCACGCCTGGCTGATTTTGACCGACTCAGGCGGTATTCAGGAAGAAGCGCCTTCGCTGGGGAAACCGGTGCTGGTGATGCGCGATACCACTGAGCGTCCGGAAGCGGTGACGGCGGGCACGGTGCGTCTGGTAGGCACGGATAAGCAGCGAATTGTCGAGGAAGTGACGCGTCTTTTAAAAGACGAAAACGAATATCAAACTATGAGCCGCGCCCATAACCCGTATGGTGATGGTCAGGCATGCTCTCGCATTCTGGAAGCGTTAAAAAATAATCGGATATCACTATGAGTTTTGCGACCATTTCTGTTATCGGACTGGGTTACATCGGACTGCCTACAGCAGCTGCGTTTGCCTCACGGCAAAAACAGGTGATTGGTGTCGATATCAACCAACACGCGGTTGATACCATCAATCGTGGCGAAATCCATATCGTCGAGCCTGATTTGGCGAGCGTAGTAAAAACTGCCGTAGAAGGCGGTTTTTTACGAGCGAGCACGACGCCAGTTGAAGCGGATGCTTGGCTGATTGCTGTACCCACGCCGTTTAAAGGCGATCATGAGCCAGATATGACCTACGTTGAATCGGCTGCTCGCTCCATTGCGCCAGTGCTGAAAAAAGGCGCGCTGGTGATCCTTGAATCTACCTCGCCGGTGGGGTCAACCGAGAAGATGGCAGAATGGTTAGCAGAGATGCGTCCGGACCTGACTTTCCCACAGCAGGTGGGCGAGCAGGCTGACGTCAATATTGCCTACTGCCCGGAACGCGTGTTGCCGGGCCAGGTGATGGTCGAACTGATTAAAAACGATCGCGTGATTGGCGGCATGACGCCGGTTTGCTCGGCGCGCGCCAGCGAACTGTACAAGATTTTCCTCGAAGGTGAGTGTGTCGTCACTAACTCGCGGACGGCGGAAATGTGTAAGCTTACCGAAAACAGCTTCCGCGATGTGAATATCGCTTTTGCTAATGAATTGTCGCTGATTTGTGCCGATCAGGGAATTAACGTCTGGGAACTGATTCGCCTGGCGAATCGTCACCCTCGCGTCAATATTCTTCAGCCTGGCCCTGGCGTGGGCGGTCACTGCATCGCTGTTGATCCGTGGTTTATTGTGGCACAGAACCCGCAGCAGGCGCGGCTTATCCGTACCGCGCGCGAAGTGAACGATCACAAACCGTTCTGGGTTATCGATCAGGTGAAAGCGGCGGTTGCCGACTGCCTTGCTGCTACCGATAAACGCGCCAGTGAACTGAAAATCGCCTGCTTTGGTCTGGCGTTTAAACCGAATATTGATGACCTGCGCGAAAGCCCGGCGATGGAAATCGCTGAACTGATCGCCCAGTGGCATAGCGGCGAAACGCTGGTTGTTGAGCCTAACATCCACCAGTTGCCGAAAAAACTGACCGGGCTTTGTACACTGGCGCAGCTTGACGAGGCGCTGGCAACGGCAGACGTGCTGGTGATGCTGGTCGATCATAGTCAGTTCAAAGTTATCAATGGCGACAATGTCCATCAGCAGTATGTCGTCGATGCCAAAGGAGTCTGGCGCTGATGAGAAAGATTCTGATAACAGGTGGTGCCGGGTTTATTGGCTCGGCGCTGGTGCGTTATATCATCAACGAAACGAGCGACGCGGTGGTAGTGGTCGATAAGCTGACCTACGCCGGAAACCTGATGTCGCTGGCACCGGTCGCGCAAAGCGAGCGCTTTGCCTTTGAGAAAGTTGATATCTGCGATCGGGCAGAACTGGCACGCGTATTCACTGAGCATCAGCCAGACTGTGTCATGCATCTGGCAGCCGAAAGCCATGTTGACCGTTCTATTGACGGCCCGGCAGCGTTTATTGAAACCAACATTGTCGGGACTTATACATTGCTTGAAGCGGCGCGGGCTTACTGGAATGCGCTAACGGAAGATAAAAAATCAGCGTTCCGTTTTCATCATATCTCTACCGACGAAGTATATGGTGACCTACACTCGACGGATGATTTCTTCACCGAAACCACGCCGTATGCGCCGAGCAGCCCCTATTCCGCTTCAAAAGCCAGCAGCGACCATCTGGTACGCGCCTGGCTGCGGACCTATGGTCTGCCGACGCTTATCACCAACTGCTCGAATAACTACGGTCCTTACCACTTTCCGGAAAAACTGATCCCGCTGATGATCCTCAACGCGCTGGCGGGTAAACCGCTGCCGGTATATGGCAACGGGCAGCAAATCCGTGACTGGCTGTATGTTGAAGATCATGCCCGCGCGCTGTATTGCGTAGCGACCACCGGGAAAGTCGGTGAAACCTATAATATTGGTGGTCACAACGAGCGTAAGAATCTCGATGTTGTGGAAACCATTTGCGAGCTGCTGGAAGAACTGGCCCCGAACAAGCCGCACGGCGTGGCGCACTATCGTGACCTGATCACCTTTGTCGCTGACCGTCCGGGGCATGATCTGCGTTATGCCATTGATGCTTCGAAAATTGCCCGTGAACTTGGCTGGCTGCCGCAGGAAACCTTTGAAAGTGGAATGCGTAAAACGGTTCAGTGGTATCTGGCTAATGAAAGCTGGTGGAAGCAGGTGCAGGACGGCAGCTATCAGGGCGAGCGTTTAGGTCTGAAAGGCTAATTTTCAGCGGAGGCAAACATGAAAGGTATTATCCTGGCGGGCGGTTCCGGTACCCGATTGCATCCGATTACGCGCGGCGTATCGAAGCAACTGTTGCCGATTTACGATAAGCCAATGATTTACTATCCGCTGTCGGTGCTGATGCTGGCCGGTATCCGCGAAATTCTCATCATCACTACGCCGGAAGATAAAGGTTATTTCCAGCGCCTGCTGGGCGATGGTAGTGAGTTCGGTATCCAGCTGGAATATGCCGAACAGCCCAGCCCGGACGGTCTGGCGCAGGCCTTTATCATCGGTGAAACCTTCCTTAATGGTGAACCTTCTTGTCTGGTGCTGGGCGATAACATCTTCTTCGGTCAGGGCTTCAGTCCGAAGCTGCGTCATGTTGCGGCGCGCACCGAAGGGGCGACGGTTTTTGGCTATCAGGTGATGGACCCGGAACGCTTTGGCGTGGTGGAGTTTGACGACAATTTCCGCGCTATCTCGCTGGAAGAAAAGCCAAAACAGCCGAAATCAAACTGGGCGGTGACCGGGCTTTATTTCTACGACAGTAAAGTCGTGGAGTACGCAAAGCTGGTGAAGCCGTCAGAGCGTGGCGAACTGGAGATTACCTCCATCAACCAGATGTACCTCGAGGCGGGCAACCTGACCGTTGAACTGCTCGGGCGCGGATTTGCCTGGCTGGACACCGGTACTCACGACAGCCTGATTGAAGCCAGTACCTTTGTACAGACGGTAGAAAAACGCCAGGGCTTTAAGATTGCCTGCCTGGAAGAGATCGCCTGGCGTAACGGCTGGCTTGATGACGAAGGCGTGAAGCGCGCCGCCAGCTCGCTGGCGAAAACCGGCTACGGCCAATATCTGCTGGAGTTACTTCGTGCCCGTCCGCGCCAGTATTGAGCCACTAACCTGGGAAAACGCCTTCTTTGGTGTTAACAGCGCCATTGTGCGCATTACGTCTGAAGCACCGCTCCTGACGCCAGACGCGTTAGCGCCGTGGTCACGGGTGCAGGCCAAAATTGCGGCATCAAATACGGGGGAACTGGATGCCCTGCAACAGCTGGGATTCTCCCTGGTAGAAGGTGAAGTTGATTTGGCGCTACCCGTGAACAATGTCAGTGATAGTGGTGCTGTAGTGGCACAAGAGACCGATATTCCCGCATTACGTCAGTTAGCCAGCGCCGCATTTGCGCAAAGCCGTTTTCGTGCGCCGTGGTATGCGCCTGACGCCAGCGGACGCTTTTATGCACAGTGGATTGAAAATGCCGTGCGCGGCACCTTTGATCATCAATGTCTGATTTTACGTGCGGTGTCCGGCGATATTCGCGGCTATGTCTCTTTACGGGAACTCAATGCGACAGATGCGCGAATTGGCCTGCTGGCTGGACGAGGTGCAGGTGCTGAGCTGATGCAAACGGCGCTAAACTGGGCGTATGCTCGCGGTAAAACAACTTTGCGGGTGGCGACCCAAATGGGCAACACCGCCGCGCTAAAACGATACATACAAAGTGGTGCGAATGTAGAAAGCACCGCGTACTGGTTATACAGGTGATCACATGATTCCATTTAACGCACCGCCGGTGGTGGGAACCGAACTCGACTATATGCAGTCGGCAATGGGTAGTGGCAAACTGTGTGGCGATGGCGGTTTTACCCGTCGCTGCCAGCAGTGGCTGGAGCAACGTTTTGGCAGCGCCAAAGTGTTACTGACGCCATCCTGCACCGCTTCGCTGGAGATGGCGGCGCTGTTGCTCGATATCCAGCCTGGCGATGAAGTGATCATGCCGAGCTACACCTTTGTCTCCACCGCCAATGCCTTTGTGCTGCGTGGCGCGAAAATCGTCTTTGTGGATGTTCGCCCGGACACCATGAACATCGACGAAACGTTGATTGAAGCAGCGATCACCGACAAAACGCGCGTTATCGTGCCGGTCCATTACGCAGGTGTGGCCTGCGAAATGGACACCATTATGGCGTTGGCGAAAAAGCATAATCTGTTTGTGGTGGAAGATGCCGCTCAGGGCGTGATGTCCACTTACAAAGGGCGTGCGCTTGGAACCATTGGTCATATTGGCTGCTTTAGCTTCCATGAAACCAAAAACTACACGGCGGGCGGTGAAGGCGGCGCGACGCTGATTAACGATAAAGCGTTGATCGAACGAGCCGAGATCATCCGTGAAAAAGGCACAAACCGCAGCCAGTTCTTCCGTGGTCAGGTCGATAAATATACCTGGCGCGATATCGGCTCCAGCTATTTGATGTCCGATCTGCAAGCTGCGTACCTGTGGGCGCAACTGGAAGCAGCGGATCGTATCAATCAGCAACGTCTGGCGCTGTGGCAAAACTACTACGATGCGTTAGCACCTCTGGCGAAAGCCGGGCGTATCGAGCTGCCGTCGATTCCCGATGGCTGCGTGCAGAACGCGCATATGTTCTACATTAAACTGCGGGATATTGATGACCGGAGCGCGTTGATTAACTTTCTGAAAGAAGCGGAAATCATGGCGGTGTTCCATTACATTCCGCTGCACGGTTGCCCTGCGGGGGAACGCTTTGGTGAGTTCCACGGTGAAGATCGCTACACCACCAAAGAGAGCGAGCGCCTGCTGCGCCTGCCGTTGTTCTACAACCTGTCGCCCGTCAATCAGCGCACGGTAATTGCGACCTTGTTGAACTACTTCTCCTGATATGTCGTTGGCAAAAGCGTCCTTGTGGACGGCGGCCAGTACACTGGTCAAGATTGGTGCCGGGTTACTGGTCGGTAAGTTGCTGGCGGTGTCATTTGGTCCGGCGGGGCTTGGGCTGGCGGCAAATTTCCGCCAGTTGATTACCGTGCTCGGCGTGCTTGCCGGGGCTGGCATCTTTAACGGCGTAACTAAATACGTTGCCCAGTACCATGATAATCCGCAACAGCTGCGCCGCGTGGTCGGCACTTCATCAGCGATGGTACTTGGCTTCTCTACGCTGATGGCGCTGGTTTTTGTGCTAGCGGCAGCCCCAATTAGCCAGGGATTGTTTGGTAATACCGACTATCAGGGGCTGGTGCGTTTAGTGGCGCTGGTGCAAATGGGGATCGCCTGGGGCAACCTGTTACTGGCGTTGATGAAAGGCTTTCGCGATGCCGCAGGTAATGCGTTATCCCTGATTGTCGGCAGCTTGATTGGCGTTCTTGCGTACTACGTCAGTTACCGTTTGGGCGGTTATGAAGGGGCGTTGCTGGGTCTGGCGCTGATTCCCGCGCTGGTGGTAATTCCTGCCGCCATCATGTTGATCAAACGTGGTGTCATCCCGTTAAGCTATCTGAAACCCAGCTGGGATAACGGTCTGGCAGGGCAGTTGAGCAAATTTACGCTCATGGCGTTGATTACGTCGGTGACCTTGCCTGTTGCTTACATCATGATGCGTAAACTGCTGGCGGCGCAGTATAGCTGGGATGAGGTGGGGATCTGGCAAGGGGTGAGCAGTATTTCCGATGCCTACCTGCAATTTATTACGGCATCGTTCAGCGTATATTTGCTGCCCACGTTGTCGCGGCTAACGGAAAAGCGCGATATCACCCGGGAAGTGGTTAAATCGCTGAAATTCGTCTTACCGGCAGTGGCGGCGGCGAGTTTTACCGTCTGGTTGCTGCGTGATTTTGCTATCTGGCTGCTGTTGTCGAATAAATTTACCGCTATGCGCGATCTCTTTGCCTGGCAGTTAGTGGGTGATGTGTTAAAAGTGGGCGCTTATGTCTTTGGTTATCTGGTGATCGCCAAAGCTTCACTGCGGTTTTATATTCTGGCGGAAGTCAGCCAGTTCACTTTATTGATGGTATTTGCCCACTGGCTAATCCCTGCGCATGGTGCACTGGGCGCGGCGCAGGCCTATATGGCAACCTATATCGTCTATTTTTCTCTTTGTTGTGGCGTGTTTTTACTCTGGCGTAGGCGGGCATGACTGTACTGATTCACGTACTGGGATCGGATATCCCTCACCATAACCGAACCGTTTTGCGGTTTTTCAATGACGCGCTGGCCGCGACGAGCGAGCACGCGCGCGAGTTTATGGTTGTTGGCAAGGACGACGGCTTAAGTGATAGCTGTCCGGCGCTTTCTGTGCAATTTTTCCCTGGGAAAAAATCGCTGGCGGAAGCGGTCATCGCGAAAGCAAAAACTAACCGTCAGCAGCGTTTTTTCTTCCACGGTCAGTTCAATCCCAAACTGTGGCTGGCTTTGCTGAGTGGTGGCATTAAGCCCAGCCAGTTTTTCTGGCATATCTGGGGGGCAGACCTGTACGAGCTTTCCAGTGGCTTGAGATATAAGCTTTTTTACCCACTACGTCGCCTGGCGCAAAAGCGAGTCGGCTGTGTATTTGCCACCCGCGGTGATTTGAGCTTTTTTGCCAAAACGCACCCAAAGGTGCGGGGCGAACTGCTGTACTTCCCGACGCGGATGGATCCTTCTCTCAATACGATGGCGAACGAGCGGCAACGTGAAGGGAAAATGACCATTCTGGTGGGGAACTCCGGCGACCGCAGCAATGAGCATATTGCTGCCTTGCGCGCCGTTCATCAGCAATTTGGCGATACGGTAAAAGTGGTGGTGCCGATGGGATATCCGCCTAATAACGAAGCGTACATCGAGGACGTTCGTCAGGCGGGGCTGGCGTTATTCAGCGAAGAAAATCTGCAAGTTCTGAGCGAAAAACTGGAATTTGACGCCTATCTGACGTTACTTCGTCAGTGCGATCTTGGTTACTTTATTTTTGCCCGCCAGCAGGGCATTGGTACGCTGTGCTTACTGATTCAGGCGGGCATTCCTTGTGTGCTTAACCGGGAAAATCCGTTCTGGCAGGATATGACGGAACAGCATTTACCGGTGCTGTTTACCACTGACGATCTCAACGAGGATATTGTGCGTGAAGCGCAGCGCCAGTTGGCGTCGGTGGATAAAAACACCATTGCCTTCTTTAGCCCGAACTATCTGCAAGGCTGGCAGCGGGCGTTGGCTATTGCCGCCGGGGAGGTTGCATGAGTCTGCTGCAATTCAGTGGCCTGTTTGTTGTCTGGCTGCTCTGCACGCTGTTTATTGCCACGCTGACCTGGTTTGAGTTTCGCCGTGTGCGTTTTAACTTCAATGTCTTCTTTTCATTGCTGTTTTTGCTCACCTTTTTCTTCGGCTTCCCACTGACCAGCGTGCTGGTATTTCGCTTTGATGTTGGTGTCGCGCCGCCAGAAATCTTGTTGCAGGCGTTGCTTTCTGCGGGCTGTTTCTACGCGGTTTACTATGTCACCTACAAAACCCGCCTACGCAAACGCGTTGCTGATGTACCGCGCCGTCCGCTGTTTACCATGAACCGCGTGGAGACCAATCTTACGTGGGTGATCCTGATGGGCATCGCGCTGGTAAGCGTCGGCATCTTCTTCATGCACAACGGCTTTTTGCTGTTCCGGCTTAACTCCTACAGTCAGATCTTCTCCAGTGAAGTCTCCGGCGTGGCGTTAAAACGCTTCTTTTACTTTTTCATCCCGGCGATGCTGGTGGTCTACTTTCTGCGCCAGGACAGCAAAGCGTGGCTGTTTTTCCTCGTCAGCACGGTCGCTTTTGGCTTGCTGACTTATATGATTGTCGGCGGCACTCGCGCCAATATCATTATCGCATTCGCTATCTTCCTGTTTATTGGCATTATTCGCGGCTGGATTTCGTTGTGGATGCTGGCGGCAGCGGGCGTGCTGGGGATTGTTGGCATGTTCTGGCTGGCGCTAAAACGCTATGGAATGAATGTGAGCGGTGATGAAGCGTTCTATACGTTTCTCTATCTCACCCGCGATACCTTTTCGCCGTGGGAGAATCTGGCATTGCTGTTGCAGAACTACGACAACATCGACTTCCAGGGTCTGGCTCCCATTGTCCGCGATTTCTATGTCTTTATCCCTTCCTGGCTGTGGCCGGGTCGCCCGAGTATGGTACTGAACTCCGCCAACTACTTTACCTGGGAAGTGCTGAATAACCACTCCGGACTGGCGATCTCGCCTACGCTTATAGGCTCACTGGTGGTGATGGGCGGCGCGTTGTTCATCCCGCTCGGGGCGATCGTGGTTGGTCTGATCATCAAATGGTTCGACTGGCTGTATGAGCTGGGCAACCGCGAGCCTAATCGCTATAAAGCTGCGATATTGCACAGTTTCTGCTTTGGGGCGATCTTCAATATGATCGTGCTGGCGCGTGAAGGGCTGGATTCGTTTGTCTCACGCGTAGTCTTTTTTATCGTGGTCTTCGGCGCATGTCTGATGATCGCAAAACTGCTGTACTGGCTTTTTGAAAGCGCCGGACTCATTCATAAACGTACAAAATCATCGCTCCGGACGCAGGTTGAAGGATAACAATGAATAACAACACCACGGCACCGACCTATACGCTGCGTGGCTTACAGTTGATCGGTTGGCGTGATATGCAGCACGCCCTCGATTATCTGTTCGCTGACGGGCAGCTTAAGCAGGGAACGCTGGTTGCCATTAATGCTGAAAAAATGCTGACCATTGAAGATAACGCCGAGGTCAGGGAGTTAATTAACGCTGCCGAATTTAAATATGCGGATGGCATCAGCGTTGTACGTTCAGTACGTAAAAAGTACCCGCAGGCGCAGGTTTCCCGCGTTGCCGGGGCCGATCTCTGGGAAGAGCTGATGGCGCGCGCAGGCAAAGAAGGGACGCCGGTATTTCTGGTGGGCGGTAAACCTGAAGTGCTGGCGCAAACTGAAGCTAAACTACGCAACCAGTGGAATGTGAATATCGTTGACAGCCAGGATGGTTATTTTAAACCCGAGCAGCGTCAGGCGCTGTTTGAACGCATTCATGCCAGCGGAGCGCAAATCGTCACCGTTGCGATGGGATCGCCAAAGCAGGAGATCTTCATGCGCGACTGCCGTCTGGTGCATCCAGATGCGCTGTATATGGGCGTTGGCGGGACCTACGATGTTTTCACCGGTCACGTAAAACGCGCACCGAAAATCTGGCAAACGCTGGGGCTGGAGTGGCTCTACCGCCTGCTTTCGCAGCCGAGCCGCATTAAGCGTCAGCTTCGTTTGCTGCGTTATTTACGCTGGCATTACACCGGCAACCTCTGATTTTCCTCTCTTTGTAAAGCGACGGAGTGGTCACTTCGTCGCCTGTCTGCTTTTTTATTACACAAAGCATTCAAATTTTTAATGCTTTATTTGCCATTTCTCCTGAATTACGAAAACATTCGCAACACTCGATGTACCCATAACGATAACCGGTAACACCGGAAAGCATGCAAACACAACACGAGGATTTATGGCAGATAACAAACCAGAGCTACAGCGTGGGCTGGAAGCTCGACATATCGAACTCATCGCCCTGGGGGGCACCATTGGCGTCGGCCTGTTTATGGGGGCCGCCAGTACCCTGAAATGGGCCGGGCCATCCGTATTGTTGGCCTATATCATCGCCGGGCTGTTCGTCTTTTTCATCATGCGTTCAATGGGCGAAATGTTGTTCCTCGAACCGGTTACCGGTTCGTTCGCCGTTTATGCGCATCGTTATATGAGCCCGTTTTTTGGCTATCTCACCGCCTGGTCTTACTGGTTTATGTGGATGGCGGTGGGGATCTCAGAAATCACCGCCATTGGCGTTTATGTCCAGTTCTGGTTCCCGGAGATGGCGCAGTGGATACCCGCATTGATCGCGGTGGCGCTGGTGGCGTTGGCGAATCTGGCTGCGGTGAGGTTGTACGGCGAAATCGAGTTCTGGTTCGCGATGATCAAAGTCACCACGATTATCGTGATGATTGTCATTGGCCTGGGCGTGATTTTCTTTGGCTTTGGCAATGGCGGGCAGTCGATTGGTTTTAGCAATCTCACAGAGCATGGCGGTTTCTTTGCGGGTGGCTGGAAAGGGTTCCTGACCGCTCTGTGTATTGTGGTGGCGTCCTACCAGGGCGTGGAGCTGATTGGCATTACAGCCGGTGAAGCGAAGAATCCGCAGGTGACGCTGCGCAGTGCCGTAGGCAAAGTGCTGTGGCGTATCCTGATTTTCTACGTAGGCGCGATTTTCGTTATCGTCACCATCTTCCCGTGGAATGAAATAGGCAGTAACGGCAGCCCGTTCGTACTGACTTTCGCCAAAATCGGCATTACCGCAGCGGCGGGCATTATCAACTTTGTGGTGCTGACGGCTGCGCTCTCTGGCTGTAACAGCGGCATGTACAGTTGCGGACGTATGCTCTATGCACTGGCGAAAAACCGTCAGTTACCGACGGCGATGGCGAAAGTTTCCCGTCACGGCGTACCGGTTGCGGGTGTGGCAGTATCTATTGCTATCCTGTTAATTGGCTCATGCCTGAACTACATCATTCCCAATCCGCAGCGTGTGTTTGTCTACGTCTACAGTGCCAGCGTGCTTCCGGGGATGGTGCCATGGTTTGTGATATTGATAAGCCAGCTGCGTTTTCGTCGTGCGCATAAAGCGGCGATTGCCAGCCATCCGTTCCGCTCAATCCTGTTCCCGTGGGCCAACTACGTAACAATGGCATTCCTGATTTGCGTTTTGATCGGCATGTACTTTAATGAAGATACGCGTATGTCGCTGTTTGTCGGCATCATCTTTATGCTGGCGGTGACGGCGATTTATAAAATTTTTGGGCTTAATCGCCACGGTAAAGCGCATAAACTGGAGGAATAAGCAGCAAAACGCACAAACCGTAACCAAACGCGCAATTTATTTAAAAAGGGACTAGACAGAGGGGTGGGAAGTCCGTATTATCCACCCCCGCAACGGCGCTAAGCGCCCGTAGCTCAGCTGGATAGAGCGCTGCCCTCCGGAGGCAGAGGTCTCAGGTTCGAATCCTGTCGGGCGCGCCATTTAGTCCCGGCGCTTGAGCTGCGGTGGTAGTAATACCGCGTAACAAGATTTGTAGTGGTGGCTATAGCTCAGTTGGTAGAGCCCTGGATTGTGATTCCAGTTGTCGTGGGTTCGAATCCCATTAGCCACCCCATTATTAGAAGTTGTGACAATGCGAAGGTGGCGGAATTGGTAGACGCGCTAGCTTCAGGTGTTAGTGTCCTTACGGACGTGGGGGTTCAAGTCCCCCCCCTCGCACCACGACTTTAAAGAATTGAACTAAAAATTCAAAAAGCAGTATTTCGGCGAGTAGCGCAGCTTGGTAGCGCAACTGGTTTGGGACCAGTGGGTCGGAGGTTCGAATCCTCTCTCGCCGACCAATTTTGAACCCCGCTTCGGCGGGGTTTTTTGTTTTCTGTGCATTTCGTCACTTTCCCTTCGCAATAAACGCCCGTAATAACTCATTGCGCCACGGTATGATTTCGCCCTTAACTTATTGAAGGATGACTTCAGGCAAGGAGCGACCATGCTGCAACAGGTTCCAACGCGTGCTTTTCATGTGATGGCGAAACCGAGCGGTTCCGATTGTAATCTGAACTGTGACTACTGTTTTTATCTCGAAAAACAATCCCTTTACCGCGAAAAGCCAGTCACGCATATGGACGATGACACGCTGGAAGCGTATGTCCGTCACTATATCGCTGCCAGCGAAACCCAAAACGAAGTGGCTTTTACCTGGCAGGGCGGCGAACCAACGTTACTCGGGCTGGATTTTTACCGCCGTGCCGTGGTGCTACAGGCGAAATATGGTGCTGGCAGGAAGATAAGTAACAGCTTCCAGACTAACGGCGTGCTGCTCGATGACGAATGGTGTGCATTTCTGGCAGAAAATCATTTTCTTGTTGGGTTATCGCTGGATGGTCCGGCTGAGATCCACAATCAATATCGCGTGACCAAAGGCGGCAGACCAACGCATAAACTGGTGATGCGTGCCCTGACGCTCCTGCAAAAACATCATGTCGACTATAACGTGCTGGTCTGCGTTAATCGCACCAGTGCGTTACAACCTTTGCAAGTCTATGATTTTCTGTGTGATGCAGGCGCTGAGTTCATCCAGTTTATTCCGGTGGTCGAGCGCCTGGCTGATGAAACGGCTGCTCATGCTGGACTTATGCTACATGCTCCCGGCGATATTCAGGGCGAACTGACGGAATGGTCGGTACGCCCCGATGAGTTCGGTGAATTTTTGGTGGCGATATTCGACCACTGGATCAAACGCGACGTCGGCAAGATTTTCGTGATGAATATCGAATGGGCGTTTGCCAATTTTGTCGGTGCGCCAGGAGCGGTTTGCCATCATCAGCCAACCTGTGGACGCTCGGTGATTGTTGAACACAACGGCGACGTTTACGCCTGCGATCACTATGTTTATCCGCAATATCGACTGGGGAATATGCTTCAGCAGACAATTGCAGAAATGGTAGATTCCCCGCAACAGCAGGTGTTTGGTGAAGATAAATTTAAGCAGTTACCGGCGCAGTGTCGCAGTTGCTACGTGTTAAAAGCGTGCTGGGGAGGCTGTCCGAAACACCGCTTTATGCTCGATGCCAGCGGCAAACCCGGGCTGAATTATTTGTGTGCCGGGTATCAGCGTTATTTCCGCCATCTACCGCCATATCTTAAAGCAATGGCTGATTTGCTGGCGCACGGTCGTCCGGCCAGCGACATTATGCAGGCGCATTTGATGGTGGTGAATAAGTAAAAAAGCGGCCATTTTGTGGCCGCCTGCGGTTGATTGCCGGATAAGGCGTTCACGCCGCATCCGGCAAGGTCAGTGTGGCCCGATGTAGCGATAGCGCCGGCTTAATCAGATTTAATCTGCGCGCGTGGTGGATATTTTTTCAGGATCTCCATATACGCATGCATTTCGGTCTGTAGCGGTACACCCATTGGGATATGGCGCACGCCGATAGAGTCGCTTTCCTGCGGATCGGTGTACAGGTTAAACACCGACGATCCCGCCGTTTGCATTACTGTGCCGGTGAATCCACCCTGATACCCGCTCTGGGTATACGCGTACGGTTGCTGGATCAGGACGTGATACTTGAACTCATCCATACGCACAGCAGAAAGTTTACCGTTGAGGAAGTAGTGCTCGGCCTTACGGTTAGACTGACCATTTGTTCCCAGGAAGAAAGATGTCTGGTCCACACCATCGATAAAGGTGGTTTTCGGTACTAAATTCGCTACTTTCGCCCCAGGATGCCCCGCCAGATCCAGCGCCGTAGGGAAGAGATCCGCCAGATCGACAATGCCGTCAGATTTACGCGGTTGGATCATGCCTTTCCAGTAAACGAAGGTTGGCACACGAACGCCGCCTTCCCATGTAGAACCTTTCGCACCGCGGAACGGCGTGCGACCGTGCGGCGGAACTTCGGCTTCCGGACCGTTATCAGAGGTGAACACAATCAGCGTGTTATCAAGCTGACCGTTTTTCTCCAGTGCTTTATACAGATTGGCGAAGATATCGTTCATCTCCACCATGCAGTCGCCGTAAGAGGTGCGCGCCGGAGAGCTACCCGCATATTTCGCATTTGGGTAGTTATCGAAGTGACAGCCGCGAGTGCCGTAGTAGAGGAAGAAAGGCTTATCGCTCTTCGCCATCTTGTCGAGGAACTTAACGCCATATTCCATCCAGCGTTGATCCAGGTCTTCCATATATTTCGGCGTAATGTCGGCAATGGCTTCCTGTTCACCGCCGCGCACGGCATGAACGTCATCTTTGCTGAACGGCAGTTTTTGGATGTATTCAGAACGATCCGGGCTCAGGGCGACTTCCGGGTTGACGTGAACATCACGCCATTCGGTATACATATCGGATACCGAGTTAAAGCCGCGGAAATCATCAAAGCCAACGTTCTGCGGCTGCGACTCTTTGTTTTCCCCCATATGCCATTTCCCGATGGCCTGAGTGACGTAGCCCTGATCGTGCAGCAACTGCGGCAGAGTGGTTAACCCTTGCAGACCGCCCGGTTGCCCGTACATTGGCGGCATCAGAATGCCGTGGTGGATGGAGTATTGTCCGGTAAGAATCGTGGCGCGGGTTGGGGAAGAACTCGGTTGAGAATACGCCGAAGTTAAAATCAGCCCCTGGCTGGCAACGGCGTCGATATCTGGTGTAGGGTTACCCACCGCCACGCCGCCGCCGTTAAAGCCAACATCCATCCAGCCCACATCATCCAGCAAGAAAACAACCACGTTCGGTTTCTTACCGGTTTTTTTCTCAAGTTCTGCCAGGTTCTGCTGGGTTTCTTTGTCTTGTGCAGGATGCTGCATCACCGGCATCATGTTGTCGGCAATAGTGGTCGCCGGTTTAACCAGATACTGGTTTGGGTGATCGTATCCGGCAAAGCCTTTGCGTGCGGTGGCGGTTGACGGGGTATCTGCTGCGTTGGCCATGAGTGGAAGAGCGGCGGCGACAGCCACAACAAGAAGTTTGGGTGAAAACGAAAATTCCATGCAAAATGCTCCGGTTTCATGTCGTCAAAATGTTGACGTAATTAAGCATTGATAATTGAGATCCCTCTCCCTGACAGGATGATTGCATAAATAATAGTGATGAAAATAAATTATTTATTTATCCAGATAATGAATTGGAAAATCAGGAGAGCGTTTTCAATCCTACCTCTGGCGCAGGTGATATGTAAGGCGGTGATGTTATATCGCGTTGATTATTGATGCTGTTTTTAATTTTAACGGCAATTAATATATATGTTATTAATTGAATGAATTTTATTATTCATTATATATATGTGTAGAATCGTGCGCAGGAGAAATATTCACTCAGGAAGTTATTACTCAGGAAGCAAAGAGGATTACAGAATTATCTCATAACAAGTGTTAAGGGATGTTATTTCCCAGTTCTCTGTGGCATAATAAACGAGTAGATGCTCATTCCATCTCTTATGTTCGCCTTAGTGCCTCATAAACTCCGGAATGACGCAGAGCCGTTTACGGTGCTTATCGTCCACTGACAGATGTCGCTTATGCCTCATCAGACACCATGGACACAACGTTGAGTGAAGCACCCACTTGTTGTCATACAGACCTGTTTTAACGCCTGCTCCGTAATAAGAGCAGGCGTTTTTTTATGTATCAGAAAGGTCCCGGAGGTGCTTGCCTCCGGGTGAGAAAGAACTACTGTGGCGGGTTGTTCTGCAACGTTAACATCAAACCGTCGCGGCGCATCGCTGCAGCTTCTTCTGGTTTGTGCAGTCTGTCCAGCGCGTCGGCGAGCCATGCGTAATCGTAGGCGTCCGGACGTTGTTTCAGCGCCGCGCGGAAGGCGAGCGATGCTTCCTGCCATTCACCGTGCTTCATCAGTGACTGACCCAATGTGCTCCACAACAGCGGGCGATCACCGACGTTTTTGATTTGCTGGCGTAGCACTTTTTCCAGCTGTTCCGGGTTATTGGTTTTCAGACGCGGGATCGGCAGCAGCAGACGATCATCATACTGGCGTTTCAGGCCGTCGATGATAATTTGCTGAGCAGTATCATGATCGTCACATTCAATAAGATGTTCCGCCATTGCCACCTGTAACGCCACCTGATGACGCGTTTTCCGGCTTTGGTTTTTCCACCAGTTTCGCAAACCTTCGCTACCGTCATCGGCGCGCGCCTGATCCATCAGGCCAATCCATGCCTGTTGTTCCAGCATTGCACGATGTTCTTCATCACCAACATGGGCTTTCGCCATTGATGGGATGATATCCAGCAGCGAACTCCATGCACCTGTGCGGATATACGCCTGTTCCGCCAGACGTAATACTTCCGGATGGCGTGGCGTAACTTCCAGCAGCTTATCCACGCCGTGGCGTGCAGCATGGTTTTCATTACGGGCCAGTTGCAGACGTACACGGGTGATTTCTACCGGAATGGTGTCATTGCCGGCCAGCTCCGCTGCGCGTTCCAGATGTTGGTTGGCGCGTGCTTCATCACCACGTTGTTGCGCGGCTTCGGCAGCCAGTAGATAGTTCACCACCGGTTGTTCAGCGTGATCGGCATTTTTCGCCATCAGCTTTTCAACTTGCTGATAATCGCCTTCCGCTAGTTTCAGCAGCGCCTGTTCGGTCTGCTTACGGGCACGGCGACGCTTACGTCCGACAAACCACCCACGGGTGTGTGCGCCTGTGCGGAAGATCCGCCGCAGTAGCCACTCAATGGCAAACAGCACTACCATCGCCAGAATCAAAATAATCGCCAGGCCAGTGACGCTGGTTTCAATATTGTAGTTGTCGGTCTGGATCAGCACGTAACCCTGATGACCGGCAATCATCGGGCCAACCACTATCCCCGCAATCAGCAAAACAAAGAGCAATAACACTTTTAGCATGGTTATTCTCCTTGCGGCGCGGCTGCCGGAGTATCAGCTTGCGGTGCAGGTGCAGGTGCAGGTGCAGGTGCAGGTGCAGGTGCAGGTGCAGGTGCAGGTGCAGGTGCAGGTGCAGGTGCAGGTGCAGGTGCAGGTGCAGGTTTAGCTTCCGTTGTCCCCGCTGCCGGTTGTGCCAGCAGGTTACGCACGCGAGTCTGCATCAGTTTTTCCAGCATCGCCTGGCTTTGCAGGGTTTCCGGAAGATCCATCGAGATATTTTGCTGGCTTAACTGGTCCACCTCGTCGAGGAACGCTTTGGTGGTGGCATCATCAGTATCGTAGTAAGCACGTACCCAGGTGGAGACGTTCTCCAGCGCCTGGCGATAAGTCTCTTGCTGGTGACGCGGTACAGCTTGTGCTGCGACCAGCAGGCGAGAGCGAATATTTTCGCGCAGATAGATATCCTGATTCGGCGCTAACAGCGGTACGGCGGTGTCATCACGACGGCGAATCGTAATGAAGTTGTCCATAAAGTTCTGCCAGCTTTTTTGCAGATTGATACGCCATTCGCTGAGGGAACTGGAAAGCTCTTCACCGTCGGAATCCATCGGCGAACCATCGCTATCATTATCGGCCAGACGCAGATTATCTACCTGATTAGAAAGCTGATTCAGCTTAAGGATGATGCCGTCATAATCCACCTGCGATACCGCAGAAAGGCTGGCGATATCATCAGTAATTGCCCGGCGAACGGTAATCAGACTCGGGTCATTCATATCCGCCAGGCTGGCGTCTGCACTTTTCAGCAACGCTGCAGCGGTCGTGACGTCCTGATCGCTCCACAGCTTCCGTCCGGCGAGTTTCACCAGAAAATCAGCCTGAGCCAGCAGCCAGGTTTTAGCATCGCTGCCGGAAATGGTGGCGACCTTTTGTTGGACTTCATCCAACTGTTTTGCCAGCGTTTCTTGCTGACGATTCGCCTGCTCAAGCTGTACAGCTTGTTGCTTGATAATGCCTTCCAGCTCGGCTTTTTGGCTCTCCTGGGCTTTTTGCAGTGCCGTAAGTTGGTTAGCCAGGGCATCGCTGGTGGCGGTCTGATTGACGGCCTGTTGTTTACCCCAGCCATACAAACCGACGCCCGCCGCCAGAGCAATAGCGATAGCCACCGCGCTGAGAATCAATGCGGTATTGTTCTTACTCTTTTTTTCTGTTGCGACAGGTTGTGACGTGGTGTCCACGGCCTCCCTGGTCTCTTCAACCACGGCGGAGGTTTTTTCTTGTTCCGTCATTATGGCTTCCTGTTATGAGAGTTATTGTAATGCCCGTAAAAGCGCATCGTTGTCAGCGTTATCGGCGACCTTAATGTCTTGCCAGCCCAGTTCCCGGGCGAGTTTCGCCAAACGCTCACTGACGACCAATAGTCGACAGCGTAGTAACCAGTGCTCACGATACCATTGTGGGATCAGCGACCAGAGTTGCTGCAACATTTCACCGCTGGTAACAACGACCGTCGTCACCTCGCGGGATTGCCAGCGCATCGCTTCTTCTGCACCATCGTAATGGATTGCGCATCGTTGATAACATTCACAAAAAGTGACCTCAGCACCGCGCGCCGTCAGGGTATCCCCAATTAGCTCACGACCGCCATTGCCACGTAATATCAGCGCACGTTTGCCCGCAATATTTTGTAATTCAGGTAATTGTAGCAAGACTTCGCTGATTTCCCGATCCTGCGGGTAGAGAATCTTCTGTCCGCTTACGGTATGTAGCGCCAGTGCGGTGGTGCGTCCAATGGCGAAATAATCAGGTTGTCGGGGCCATTTACGATCTTGCTGATGCAGCTGTGATTGGGCAAAAGCAACCGCGTGTTGCGAGAGGGCAAACAACAGATCGCTCTCCCCCAGCGCTGCCAGTTGATCAGCAAGTTGCGGTAATTGTCGACCCGGAGAAAACTCAATCAGCGGAAAATGCCAGGCCACCTGCCCCAGTGTGCGCAGACGGCTCACTAACTCTTCTCCAGCGGGAGACGGGCGGGTGACCAGGATACTCATGCCGGGGCGTCTCCGTTATAGACTTCAGCAAGGATCTCGCGCGCGCCGTTATTCAGTAGCTCTTCTGCCAGCGAAATCCCCATTTGTTCGGCATCTTGCGGCGCACCGCGGCGTTCACCGCGAATAATCTGCGAACCGTCCGGCGCGCCGACCAGCGCACGCAGCCAGATTTCGCCATCAATAAGCTCGGCGTAGCTACCAATTGGCACCTGACATCCGCCTTCGAGACGGGTATTCATGGCGCGTTCTGCGGTAACGCGCAGTGCAGTTTCGTGGTGATTCAGCGCGGCAAGCAGCTCGCGAGTGCGTGTATCATCAAGGCGGCATTCAATACCGACCGCACCTTGTCCTACCGCCGGAAGAGAAATCTCAGGTGGCAACGCGGCGCGAATGCGTGATTCCAGACCTAAACGTTTTAGTCCGGCTACGGCAAGAATGATGGCATCGTATTCGCCGTTATCCAGTTTGCTCAGGCGAGTGCCGACGTTGCCGCGCAGGGAGCGGATAATCAGATCCGGGCGGCGTTCAGCCAGTTGGCACTGGCGACGTAAACTGGACGTTCCGACGATACTGCCTGCCGGTAACGCATCCAGACTGTCATAGTTATTGGACACAAAGGCATCGCGAGGATCTTCACGCTCACAAATAGTGACCAGTCCCAGACCTTGCGGGAATTCAACCGGCACATCTTTCATTGAATGTACGGCGATATCGGCGCGATTCTCCAGGAGCGCGACTTCCAGCTCTTTTACAAATAAGCCTTTTCCGCCTACTTTCGCCAGCGGCGTATCAAGAATCACATCGCCGCGCGTCACCATCGGTACCAGTTCAACGACCAGGCCCGGATGGCTCGCCATCAACTTGTCTTTGACATAGTGTGCCTGCCAGAGTGCAAGTGGGCTTTGGCGTGTGGCAATTCTTAAAACATTGTCTAACATGCTTGTTACCGTCATTATCATCCGTGGTCCATCCTAACATCCTTGCCAGAGCGATGTCAGTGTTGTGGTGAAACGTAGACGCCTGCGCAAACCGTAAAATGAGGTCTGGCAGTGGATCCTGACAGGCGTTTCACGCCGTCGTAATAAGGAATTTACAGAGAATAAACGGTGCTACGCTTGTATGTAGCGCATCTTTCTTTACGGTCAATCAGCAAGGTGTTAAATTGATCACGTTTTAGACCATTTTTTCGTCGTGAAACTAAAAAAACCAGGCGCGAAAAGTGGTAACGGTTACCTTTGACATACGAAATATCCCGAATGCCGCGTGTTACCGTTGATGTTGGCGGAATCACAGTCATGACGGGTAGCAAATCAGGCGATACGTCTTGTACCTCTATATTGAGACTCTGAAACAGAGACTGGATGCCATAAATCAATTGCGTGTGGATCGCGCGCTTGCTGCTATGGGGCCTGCATTCCAACAGGTCTACAGTCTACTGCCGACATTGTTGCACTATCACCATCCGCTAATGCCGGGTTACCTTGATGGTAACGTTCCCAAAGGCATTTGCCTTTACACGCCTGATGAAACTCAACGCCACTACCTGAACGAGCTTGAACTGTATCGTGGAATGTCAGTACAGGACCCGCCGAAAGGTGAGCTTCCAATTACTGGTGTATACACCATGGGCAGCACCTCGTCCGTAGGGCAAAGTTGTTCCTCTGACCTGGATATCTGGGTCTGTCATCAATCCTGGCTTGATAGCGAAGAGCGCCAGTTACTACAACGTAAATGCAGCCTGCTGGAAAGCTGGGCCGCCTCGCTGGGCGTGGAAGTTAGCTTCTTCCTGATTGATGAAAACCGCTTCCGTCATAATGAAAGCGGCAGCCTGGGGGGCGAAGATTGTGGCTCCACCCAGCATATACTGCTGCTTGACGAATTTTACCGTACCGCCGTGCGTCTCGCCGGTAAGCGTATTCTGTGGAATATGGTGCCGTGCGACGAAGAAGAGCATTACGACGACTATGTGATGACGCTTTACGCGCAGGGCGTGCTGACGCCAAATGAATGGCTGGATCTCGGTGGCTTAAGCTCGCTTTCTGCTGAAGAGTACTTTGGTGCCAGCCTTTGGCAGCTCTACAAGAGTATCGATTCCCCATACAAAGCGGTACTGAAAACACTGCTGCTGGAAGCCTATTCCTGGGAATACCCGAACCCACGACTGCTGGCGAAAGATATCAAACAGCGTTTGCACGATGGCGAGATTGTATCGTTTGGCCTCGATCCGTACTGCATGATGCTGGAGCGTGTTACTGAATACCTGACGGCGATTGAAGATTTTACCCGTCTGGATTTAGTACGTCGCTGCTTCTATTTAAAAGTGTGCGAAAAGCTCAGCCGTGAACGCGCCTGCGTAGGCTGGCGTCGCGCAGTGTTGAGCCAGTTAGTGAGCGAGTGGGGTTGGGACGAAGCTCGTCTGGCAATGCTCGATAACCGCGCTAACTGGAAGATTGATCAGGTGCGTGAGGCGCACAACGAGCTGCTCGACGCGATGATGCAGAGCTACCGTAATCTGATCCGCTTTGCGCGTCGCAATAACCTTAGCGTCTCCGCCAGCCCACAGGATATCGGTGTTCTGACGCGTAAACTGTACGCCGCGTTTGAAGCATTGCCAGGTAAAGTGACGCTGGTAAACCCGCAGATTTCGCCCGATCTCTCGGAACCGAATCTGACCTTTATTTATGTGCCGCCGGGCCGGGCTAACCGTTCAGGTTGGTATCTGTATAACCGCGCGCCAAATATTGAGTCGATCATCAGCCATCAGCCGCTGGAATATAACCGTTACCTGAATAAACTGGTGGCGTGGGCATGGTTTAACGGCCTGCTGACCTCGCGTACCCGCTTGTATATTAAAGGCAACGGCATTGTCGATTTGCCTAAGTTGCAGGAGATGGTCGCCGATGTGTCACACCATTTCCCGCTGCGCCTGCCTGCACCGACACCGAAGGCGCTCTACAGCCCGTGTGAAATTCGCCATCTGGCGATTATCGTTAACCTGGAATATGACCCGACAGCTGCGTTCCGCAATCAGGTGGTGCATTTTGATTTCCGTAAGCTGGACGTCTTCAGCTTTGGCGAGAATCAAAATTGCCTGGTAGGTAGCGTGGACCTGCTGTACCGCAACTCGTGGAACGAAGTGCGTACGTTGCACTTCAACGGCGAGCAGTCGATGATCGAAGCCCTGAAAACTATTCTCGGCAAAATGCATCAGGACGCCGCACCGCCAGATAGCGTGGAAGTCTTCTGCTACAGCCAGCATCTGCGCGGATTAATCCGTACTCGCGTGCAGCAACTGGTTTCTGAGTGCATTGAACTGCGTCTTTCCAGCACCCGCCAGGAAACCGGGCGCTTCAAGGCGCTGCGCGTTTCTGGTCAAACCTGGGGCTTATTCTTCGAGCGCCTGAATGTATCGGTACAGAAACTAGAAAATGCCATCGAGTTTTATGGCGCTATTTCGCATAACAAACTGCACGGCCTGTCAGTGCAGGTTGAAACCAATCACGTCAAATTACCGGCGGTGGTGGACGGCTTTGCCAGCGAAGGGATCATCCAGTTCTTCTTCGAAGAAACGCAAGACGAGAATGGCTTTAATATCTACATTCTCGACGAAAGCAACCGGGTTGAGGTGTATCACCACTGCGAAGGCAGCAAAGAGGAGCTGGTGCGTGACGTCAGTCGCTTCTACTCGTCATCGCACGACCGTTTTACCTACGGCTCAAGCTTCATCAACTTCAACCTGCCGCAGTTCTATCAGATTGTGAAGGTTGATGGTCGTGAACAGGTGATTCCGTTCCGCACCAAATCGATTGGCAACATGCCGCCTGCCAATCAGGATCACGATACGCCGCTATTACAGCAGTATTTTTCGTGATGAACGTGCCGGAAAGCGAGGCTTATCCGGCATGCAATCTTAGCGGAAACTGACTGTTTCACCCGCCTGCTGCGTCGCCGCCTGTTCCAGCAAATCCCAGAAGGTTTCGCCGCTGCGATCGCAAATCCACTCATCGCCTTTCAGATCAAAATGGTAGCCGCCTTGTTTGGTTGCCAGCCATACCTGGTGCAGCGGCTCCTGGCGGTTGATAATGATTTTGCTGCCGTTTTCAAAGGTAATGGTCAGTACACCGCCGTTGATTTCGCAGTCGATATCGCTATCGCCATCCCAGTCGTCCAGACGCTCTTCAATGGTCAGCCACAGTTGATCAGCCAGGCGATGAAACTCACTGTCGTTCATTGTTGTATCCTGCTTTTAAGTGATGGCGGCAGTATAGCGGCATGGGGTCAGGGCTTCAAAGTTTGCACCTCTGCGGCTGCGTTCCGGCATGATTCATCTGTCAACGGAATAATAATGTCTCTATATAGCGAAAGATTGGTCTTTTCATAAGGGCGCAAATACACCACGCCTTTTCCCTGTTTCTGGTAAATATTATGTTCAGGCGCGGAAAGCCGACATCCCCATGCCGACGATAAAAACAACGAACAAGACAACAAACAAACCACATTGCGATAGTGCATAAAGCCATCCTGGCGCGAGGTGCCGATCACGAAACTGCCAGCAAAACATAAATCGCCACGTGTAAGCGTTATACTCGCAGCATTTCCTCACTTTTCAGACTTCATAAAGAGTCGCTAAACGCTTGCTTTTACGCCTTCTCCTGCGATGATAGAAAGCAGAAAGCGATGAACTTTACAGGCAATCCATAATGAAAAACGTGTTTAAGGCACTCACTGTATTACTTACTCTCTTCAGCCTGACGGGCTGCGGTCTGAAAGGTCCGCTCTATTTCCCGCCTGCAGATAAAAACGCACCACCGCCGACCAAACCGGTAGAGATGCAAACGCAATCCACGGTGCCGGATAAAAACGACCGCGCCACTGGCGATGGTCCATCCCAGGTGAATTACTAAAAGTCAGTTTCTGTACCCGCGTGATTGGAGTAAATGATGCAGTTCTCGAAAATGCATGGCCTTGGCAACGATTTTATGGTCGTCGACGCGGTAACGCAGAATGTCTTTTTTTCACCGGAGCTGATTCGTCGCCTGGCGGATCGGCACCTGGGGGTAGGGTTTGACCAACTGCTGGTGGTTGAGCCACCGTATGATCCTGAACTGGATTTTCACTATCGCATTTTCAATGCTGATGGCAGTGAAGTGGCGCAGTGCGGCAACGGCGCGCGCTGCTTTGCCCGTTTTGTGCGTCTGAAAGGGCTGACCAATAAGCGCGATATCCGCGTCAGCACCGCCAACGGACGGATGGTTCTGACCGTCACCAATGATGATCTGGTCCGCGTCAATATGGGCGAACCCAACTTCGAACCTTCTGCCGTGCCATTTCGCGCTAACAAAGCGGAAAAGACCTATATTATGCGCGCCGCCGAGCAGACAATCTTATGTGGCGTGGTGTCGATGGGAAATCCGCACTGCGTGATTCAGGTCGATGATGTCGATACCGCGGCGGTAGAAACGCTTGGTCCTGTTCTGGAAAGCCACGAGCGTTTTCCGGAGCGCGCCAATATCGGTTTTATGCAAGTGGTTAAGCGCGAGCATATTCGTTTACGCGTTTATGAGCGTGGGGCAGGAGAAACCCAGGCCTGCGGCAGCGGCGCATGTGCGGCGGTGGCGGTAGGGATTCAGCAAGGTTTGCTGGCCGAAGAAGTACGCGTGGAACTCCCCGGCGGTCGTCTTGATATCGCCTGGAAAGGTCCGGGTCACCCGTTATATATGACTGGCCCGGCGGTACATGTCTACGACGGATTTATTCATCTATGAAGCAACCAGGGGAAGAACTGCAGGAAACACTCACGGAGCTTGATGACCGGGCGGTTGTCGATTATCTGATTAAAAATCCTGAGTTTTTTATCCGCAATGCGCGCGCAGTTGAAGCGATACGTGTGCCGCATCCGGTACGCGGCACCGTTTCGTTGGTCGAGTGGCACATGGCCCGCGCGCGTAATCACATTCATGTTCTGGAAGAGAACATGGCGTTGTTGATGGAACAGGCTATTGCCAACGAAGGCCTGTTTTATCGCTTACTCTACTTGCAGCGCAGTCTCACCGCCGCCAGCAGTCTCGATGATATGCTGATGCGCTTTCACCGCTGGGCGCGCGATCTCGGCCTGGCAGGGGCGAGTCTGCGGCTGTTTCCGGATCGCTGGCGCTTAGGTGCGCCGTCGAACCACACTTATCTGGCATTAAGCCGTCAGTCTTTCGAACCGCTGCGTATTCAGCGTCTGGGGCAGGAACAGCACTATCTGGGGCCGCTTAACGGACCGGAGCTTCTGGTGGTGCTACCGGAAGCGAAAGCGGTGGGATCGGTGGCGATGTCGATGCTGGGAAGCGATGCTGATTTGGGTGTTGTGCTGTTTACTAGTCGCGATGCCAGTCACTATCAACAAGGGCAGGGAACGCAGTTACTTCATGAAATTGCGCTGATGTTGCCGGAGCTTCTGGAGCGTTGGATTGAACGCGTATGACCGATTTACACACCGATGTAGAACGCTACCTACGTTATCTGAGCGTGGAGCGTCAGCTTAGCCCGATAACCCTGCTTAACTATCAACGTCAGCTTGAGGCGATCATCAATTTTGCCAGCGAAAACGGCCTGCGAAGCTGGCAGCAATGCGATGCAACGATGGTGCGCAATTTTGCTGTACGCAGTCGCCGTAAAGGGCTGGGAGCTGCAAGTCTGGCGTTACGGCTTTCTGCGCTACGTAGCTTTTTTGACTGGCTGGTCAGCCAGAACGAGCTCAAAGCCAACCCGGCGAAAGGTGTTTCGGCACCGAAAGCGCCGCGTCATCTGCCGAAAAACATCGACGTCGATGATATGAATCGGCTGCTGGATATTGATATCAACGATCCCCTCGCCGTGCGCGATCGGGCAATGCTGGAAGTGATGTACGGCGCGGGTCTGCGTCTTTCCGAACTGGTGGGGCTCGATATCAAACACCTCGACCTGGAGTCTGGTGAAGTGTGGGTGATGGGAAAAGGCAGCAAAGAGCGCCGCCTGCCGATTGGTCGCAACGCTGTGGCGTGGATTGAGCACTGGCTTGATTTGCGCGACCTGTTTGGTAGCGAAGACGACGCGCTTTTTCTGTCGAAACTGGGCAAGCGTATCTCCGCGCGTAATGTGCAGAAACGCTTTGCCGAATGGGGCATCAAACAAGGGCTGAATAATCACGTTCACCCGCATAAATTACGTCACTCGTTCGCTACGCATATGCTGGAGTCGAGCGGCGATCTTCGTGGTGTGCAGGAGCTGCTGGGTCATGCCAACCTCTCCACCACGCAAATCTATACTCATCTTGATTTTCAACACCTTGCCTCGGTGTACGATGCGGCGCATCCACGCGCCAAACGGGGGAAATAATGCGTTTTTACCGGCCTTTGGGGCGCATCTCGGCGCTCACCTTTGACCTGGATGATACCCTTTACGATAACCGTCCGGTGATTTTGCGCACCGAGCGAGAGGCGCTTACCTTTGTGCAAAATTACCATCCGGCGCTGCGCAGCTTCCAGAATGAAGATCTGCAACGCCTGCGCCAGGCGGTACGGGAAGCGGAACCCGAGATTTATCACGACGTGACGCGCTGGCGTTTTCGTTCGATTGAACAAGCGATGCTCGACGCCGGGCTGAGTGCCGAAGAAGCCAGTGCAGGCGCACACGCAGCAATGATCAACTTTGCCAAATGGCGCAGCCGAATCGATGTCCCGCAGCAAACCCACGACACCTTAAAACAGCTGGCGAAGAAATGGCCGCTGGTGGCGATCACCAACGGTAACGCCCAGCCGGAGCTGTTTGGTTTAGGGGATTATTTTGAGTTTGTGTTGCGCGCTGGCCCGCACGGGCGCTCAAAACCGTTCAGCGATATGTACTTCCTGGCGGCGGAAAAACTCAACGTGCCGATCGGCGAGATCTTACATGTCGGGGACGATCTCACCACTGACGTGGGTGGGGCAATTCGCAGCGGAATGCAGGCCTGTTGGATCAGACCGGAAAATGGCGATCTGATGCAAACCTGGGACAGCCGTTTACTCCCGCATCTGGAAATTTCCCGGTTGGCATCTCTGACCTCGCTGATATAATCAGCAAATCTGTATATATACCCAGCTTTTTGGCGGAGGGCGTTGCGCTTCTCCGCCCAACCTATTTTTACGCGGCGGTGCCAATGGACGTTTCTTACCTGCTCGACAGCCTTAATGACAAACAGCGCGAAGCGGTGGCCGCGCCACGCAGCAACCTTCTGGTGCTGGCGGGCGCGGGCAGTGGTAAGACGCGCGTACTGGTGCATCGTATCGCCTGGCTGATGAGCGTGGAAAACTGCTCGCCATATTCGATTATGGCGGTAACGTTTACCAACAAAGCGGCGGCGGAGATGCGTCATCGTATCGGGCAGCTGATGGGCACCAGCCAGGGCGGCATGTGGGTCGGCACCTTCCACGGGCTGGCGCACCGTCTGCTGCGTGCGCACCATATGGACGCCAATCTGCCGCAGGATTTTCAGATCCTCGACAGCGAGGACCAGCTACGCCTGCTCAAACGCCTAATCAAGGCGATGAACCTCGACGAGAAGCAGTGGCCGCCGCGCCAGGCAATGTGGTACATCAACAGCCAGAAAGATGAAGGCCTGCGTCCGCATCATATTCAAAGCTACGGTAATCCGGTGGAGCAGACCTGGCAGAAGGTGTATCAGGCGTATCAGGAAGCGTGCGATCGTGCGGGCCTGGTGGACTTCGCCGAGCTGCTGCTACGTGCTCACGAGTTGTGGCTTAACAAGCCGCATATCCTTCAGCACTATCGCGAACGGTTTACCAATATCCTGGTGGACGAATTCCAGGATACCAACAACATTCAGTATGCGTGGATCCGCCTGCTGGCGGGCGATACCGGCAAAGTGATGATCGTTGGCGATGACGATCAGTCAATCTACGGCTGGCGTGGAGCGCAGGTGGAGAATATTCAGCGTTTCCTCAATGATTTCCCCGGTGCTGAAACTATCCGTCTGGAGCAGAACTACCGCTCTACCAGCAATATTCTGAGCGCCGCGAACGCCCTGATTGAAAACAACAACGGGCGTTTGGGTAAAAAACTGTGGACCGATGGCGCGGATGGTGAGCCTATTTCCCTCTATTGCGCTTTTAACGAACTCGATGAAGCGCGTTTTGTGGTTAACCGTATCAAAACCTGGCAGGACAACGGCGGGGCGCTTGCCGAGTGCGCCATTCTCTACCGCAGCAACGCCCAGTCGCGTGTGCTGGAAGAAGCACTGTTACAGGCAAGTATGCCGTACCGTATTTACGGCGGGATGCGATTCTTCGAACGCCAGGAAATCAAAGATGCGCTCTCGTATCTGCGCCTGATTGCCAACCGTAATGACGACGCGGCCTTTGAGCGCGTGGTGAATACACCAACGCGGGGTATTGGTGACCGGACGCTGGACGTGGTACGTCAGACATCGCGCGATCGCCAGTTAACACTCTGGCAGGCATGTCGTGAACTGTTGCAGGAAAAAGCCCTCGCCGGACGTGCTGCCAGTGCCTTACAGCGGTTTATGGAACTGATCGACGCCTTAGCGCAGGAAACTGCCGATATGCCGCTGCATGTACAGACTGACCGGGTAATTAAAGACTCCGGCCTGCGCACAATGTACGAGCAGGAGAAAGGCGAAAAAGGCCAGACGCGTATCGAAAACTTAGAGGAACTGGTGACGGCGACGCGCCAGTTCAGCTACAACGAAGAAGACGAAGATTTAATGCCGCTGCAGGCGTTCCTCTCCCATGCGGCACTGGAAGCAGGTGAAGGGCAGGCGGATACCTGGCAGGACGCGGTGCAGTTGATGACGCTACACTCGGCGAAAGGGCTGGAGTTCCCGCAGGTGTTTATCGTCGGTATGGAAGAGGGTATGTTCCCAAGTCAGATGTCGCTGGATGAAGGCGGACGTCTGGAAGAAGAACGCCGTCTGGCCTACGTTGGCGTAACCCGCGCGATGCAGAAACTGACGCTGACCTACGCGGAAACCCGCCGTCTGTATGGCAAAGAGGTTTACCATCGCCCGTCGCGCTTTATCGGCGAGCTGCCGGAAGAGTGTGTGGAAGAGGTGCGCCTGCGCGCCACGGTAAGCCGCCCGGTCAGCCATCAACGGATGGGTACGCCGATGGTCGAGAACGACAGCGGCTACAAGCTCGGCCAGCGCGTACGCCACGCTAAGTTTGGTGAAGGCACCATCGTCAATATGGAAGGCAGCGGTGAGCATAGCCGTTTGCAGGTGGCATTCCAGGGCCAGGGTATTAAATGGCTGGTGGCGGCTTACGCCCGGTTGGAGACGGTGTAATTTACAACTCCGTTGCCGGATGCGGTGCGCCACACCGCATCCGGCATCAGCACCTTACTTAGCGCACTTCTTCACATCAATATTCCAGTCAGCACCAGACGCAACCTGATGTTTCTGCGAAAAATTATCCATATTCAGCGCCACGGAAACATTCAATAAGCTGTTCAGATACACCATCGGCTGGCCTTCCGGCACATCGCCGAAGCTTGCGACATACGGCATTTTCCCTGCGTATTTTTGCTGGGAACCTTCGGAAATGGTCACACACAACGTGTCGTTGAGTTTGATTCCTGCCTGATTCAGCAACTCGTCGCTGATATTGCTCCAGACGTTGCCGTACTGAATATCGAGAATCGGGATATTGCCCTTCACTTCACCTTTTGTTGCTTTTGCTTTCTGATAAGAAAGTTCGACAACTTTTGCAGGAAGCTCTGGCCCCACCTGTTCGAACGTGATCGCTCCGGAAGCCAGACGCGCACCGGTGTAGGCATATACATCGCGACCATGGAAGGTATATGACTTTTCAGAACCTTTCAGGCGGTTAGCTTTTTCGTCGATTTCCCAGACGCTATCAATACCCAGAGTTTGTGCCACCAAAGTGAGCGTACCGTTATCTGGTGAAACGAAGTATTGACCGTTTTTGGTTTTCAGCACTACCGATTTACGGTCAGTGCCTACGCCCGGATCGACCACGCTAACAAACACCGAACCTTGCGGCCAGTAACTGGCAGTCTGATACAGGCGATAAGCGCCTTCCCAGATGTTATACGGTGGAATTTCGTGTGTTAAATCAAAGATTTTAAGATTATGGTCAACGCCGAATGCGACCCCTTTCATCGCCGAGACGGCACCATCTTTCAGGCTAAAATCAGTTTGTAAAATCAAAGCGTTATCCGCATAGGCGGATGATGATCCCAGACACGTTAATAAAAATAACGTTGCGAGCGTTTTTTTCATTTTTGTTTCCCTTCATTTATCTGATGATTTTCCAGCTGTGTAGCCAGTCCCAGTTTGTCTGGCCTCCTCGAGTGTATAATGCTTAACCTTTCCACTCGACGGAAATCATGGTGACAAAAGGATAGCGTTGCCACGGGATTGCCCCGCCTTTCATATAAATATGTGAAATTGTGCCATCAAGATAAAGCAACTGCTCAACGTTCAGTTTCGCTTTGGCATAACAGGCAAAATCATAAAAATTTGTCGCCTGCTGGCTCAACAAAAACACGGCGTTCCCTTGTTTATTAATCCCAACACCGTTACGAATTTTACGTGAGGCGACGTTGGGATGAATACGCGGATTAATTACGCCGTTTTCTAATAACATTGGCCCTGACTGCACCGCAAACTGAATCTCTTTACTGGTTTTAAAGGCATCCAGACGAACGATGCCGACTTTATCTCCCGCGACATAAAACACGCCGCCAGGACGAATAAAGAAATTCCCTTCACCTGAAGCGAGATTTAACGCCACCTCCTGCTGACCGTTTTCGATGTACAAACCGAGCGGCGCATAGCTTTCATCATAGATGCCGCCGTTCATTGCCATCTGCACCTGACCCTGACTATTAATATCCGCCAGCAGAGCATGTAACGTTCCCCACGCTTCGCCATTGGCTTTTTGCCAGTACATTTTCACCCGCTCTGTTTGAGGATTAACGGTATACGCCTGTACGGTCAGCGCCGGATCTGAGAGTGCGCAATCATCAGCGGCAACAGCAAATAAGGGAAGTAAGGTGAGGGTGAGAAAAATCCGTTTGAGATTCAAGGTGATCATTCCTTTACCAATGAGTAGCCGATGCGCCATTATAGGTCCTGGATGTGGGATTTTTTTATCCTGTTAGCGACCTTGACGAGTACCAAAAAGCGCGAAGTTCAACTATTGTTCTGTGGTGTTCTGTTGCGTGTTGACGGCAAAATTTTGCTGGCGTAACATGCGCGCACGATCACTCTAAGAGGACATTCGCCTTGGACACACCCAGTAGATACTGGCTCACTATCCTGTCATCCAGGATCAACTCCTAAGGCTATCTCTTTTTGCTGATAGCCTTAGCGGTTGTCAGCGACCTCAATTTTTCCCGTCGCGCTGAGTCAGGCTGTTTAATGGTCTGAAACCCAATTTGTTTCTGTGTGCCCACCGAACTGTCCGATATTTTAAGCATTGGGAGTCCCGGTCATGCTGAGCGCATTTCAACTGGAAAATAACCGACTGACCCGGCTGGAAGTCGAAGAGTCACAACCCCTTGTAAATGCAGTATGGATTGATCTTGTCGAACCGGACGACGACGAGCGACTGCGCGTACAATCTGAACTTGGCCAGAGCCTGGCAACCCGCCCGGAACTGGAAGACATCGAAGCATCGGCACGTTTCTTTGAAGACGATGACGGCCTGCATATTCACTCCTTCTTCTTCTTTGAAGATGCGGAAGATCACGCCGGTAACTCCACTGTGGCATTTACCATCCGTGATGGTCGTCTGTTTACTCTGCGTGAGCGTGAACTGCCTGCATTCCGTCTGTATCGTATGCGTGCCCGTAGCCAGTCGATGGTAGACGGTAATGCCTACGAGCTGCTGCTGGATCTGTTCGAAACCAAAATCGAACAGTTGGCAGATGAAATTGAAAATATCTACAGCGACCTGGAGCAGTTGAGCCGGGTAATTATGGAAGGGCATCAGGGCGATGAGTACGACGAGGCGCTCTCCACGCTGGCGGAACTGGAAGATATCGGCTGGAAAGTTCGCCTGTGTCTGATGGATACCCAGCGTGCGCTCAACTTCCTGGTACGCAAGGCGCGTTTACCGGGTGGTCAACTGGAGCAGGCGCGTGAAATCCTGCGAGATATCGAATCCCTGCTGCCGCATAACGAATCCCTGTTCCAGAAGGTGAACTTCCTGATGCAGGCGGCGATGGGCTTTATCAACATCGAGCAGAACCGCATCATCAAAATCTTCTCGGTGGTATCCGTGGTGTTCCTGCCACCGACGCTGGTGGCTTCCAGCTATGGCATGAACTTTGAGTTTATGCCGGAACTGAAGTGGAGTTTCGGCTACCCTGGCGCGATTATCTTTATGATCCTCGCGGGCCTGGCACCGTATCTGTACTTTAAACGGAAGAACTGGTTGTAATATAAATGCCGGGTAAAGATTGTTCTTTATCCGGCTTATTGCTGAAAATTGTCTTTTTCAAAGTCATGCGGGTTGAACACTCGCTCTATCTTATTTTCCTGGGTTAGTTGATACTCATTGTTATCAGCAATAAAAAAATGAGTATTACGGTAAGGATATTCATTAATAACCATTAAATAGTTTTTTACGATGCAATTATCATTGCTCTTAATCGTCGGGAAACAGTAGAGATCTTCATACGGCCCTTCGATATATTTTTTATAGTCAGTGAAGCCATTACCGATATCAATAACATACCAGGTATGCCAACTACCTTCTGGTAGGGGATTTTGACTTTTAATTTCATCCTGATGCTTCAGATACCAATTTATTTTATCGCTATCAGTCCATGGCAGATGATCAACGACCAGAAAGACTGAATTGCCAGCATCAGAGTATGTATACAAAATCTGTACAGGACGCAATGTCCATAAATTATAGATGCAGCATAGAAGAAATAAACATAATATAATTTTCTGGAGTTTGCTTTTCATAGATAATTTTCGATTCTTTCGATAGTGTTAAAATTGGTGAAAAAAGGTTTGAAAGCAAAGTCTTTATGCCGTTGTAAAAAGAACCATATGCGAAAAAATCTATACTTGTTGTAAATCTTGTTTTTTATATCAGTCACATCCAAACCAAAGTGGTCTTGTGCTATGAAATGAATGGTAGCGCTCCAGCCCATAGGATATTTTTGAAAATTTAAAAGAGATATTTTTTGAGCTGAGATATCATGAATGCTGATTCCCAGGCCATTAAAATTATCTTTAAAATCATTGAATTTATTTAGTCTTGATGAAAGTAATTCGGTCTTAATCTTTTGTAGGAGAAGAGGCCGGTATCCTATCGTAGGTGTTGAAGAAATATCATTTTCGATACATTCTTTGATTACACGTATTGGGCTATTATAATCATATTTGTTTATTCGTTCATGAAAAGATAAGTTCAATTCCTGGCTATGGAAACTGTTGCCATTTCCATATCTAAAATGATCAATCAGATCCTGGATGAGTGTTTTGTATTGTCCAAAAAAGGAAAACATTTTTGCCAGATCTTTCATTTCTGCAAATAAAATATCAATACATTCACTTTGTGATATTTTTGTTCCAGAAGTTGGAACACTAAAAGCACCATAAGTAGAATTCGGCCCAGGAAAATGGTATTTAATGAGGCGGTAAGGATCAACTTTTGCAGAGATGTCGCTTAAGCCGAGTGAGAGAAAATCTTGTTCTTCCATATCCCCATATTGCATATCATCAGCAGAAAAATCATCGAATAAAGTAATAGTTTCGAAAAGTGTACAGGGCATATTAATTGATGAGCCTAATATGTTGTTCATTTATATTCTCCTTTCTTATAATTAAGGGTAATGTTAATTTGATAAGAAATAATAGGCTAAAAAATTTTTAAAAAAGAAATGCACTTCACATTTTTCATTACATTCTGAAGAGAACTTGGTTAATGATTGGTCTTGCTCATCGCTAATAACATAATGCTGAATTTACCAAAAATGAAATTTATTAAAGCAAATGAAAATATACAACGACGTCTGGAAATTCTGCCTTTCCTTATGTGAGTCTCCTGTCAGCATGGCAATATGCCCACTCTCATGCAAGAGTCGGCATATTTTTTCAGAATATATTTATTTTTTATTTGGACGTTCTACGCTGCGTATAAATCGCATCCATCACAAAAATTGCCAGCGCCACCCAAATAAAGGCGAAGGTCACCATTTTATCGGTACCCGGTTTTTCACCATAAAACGTCACAGCCAGCAGGAACATCAGCGTCGGGCCAATGTACTGGAAAAAGCCTAACGTTGAGAGACGCAAGCGCGTGGCAGCGGCAGTAAAACACAACAGCGGTACGGTAGTGACAATACCGGCGGCGATCAGCAGTAAATTCAGCGACATCGGGTTTTGCCCCATATGGCTGGTTGAGCTGTCGGCAATAGCAAACAGGTAAATCGCCGCCACGGGCAGCAGCCACATGGTTTCGATTAACATGCCGGTTTGCGCTTCAACGGCAATCTTCTTGCGTACCAGGCCGTAGAAGGCAAAACTAAACGCCAGCCCCAGCGCGATGATCGGCAGTGAACCAAAAGTCCACAACTGAACCAACACGCCACATATCGCCAGAATCACCGCCAGCCATTGCATCCGGCGGAATCGCTCGCCGAGGAAAATCATCCCTAGCACAATGTTCACCAGCGGGTTAATAAAGTAACCAAGGCTCGCTTCCAGCATATGGTGATTGTTCACCGCCCAGATAAACAGTAGCCAGTTGCCACCAATCAGCACGGCAGAGACTGCCAGCATAAAAATTTTCTGTGGCGTCTGAATCAGCGTTTTTAAATAGGACCACTGGCGGCAGATGCTCATCAGCACCACCATAAAGAAAAACGACCAGATCACGCGATGCGTCAGGATCTCATCGGCGGGCACGTAGTAAATTAGCTTGAAGTACGCTGGCGCAATACCCCAAATAAAATAAGCGGCAAGAGCGAGTAATACGCCCTGCCGCGTTTGTTTTGCATCCATCGGGAATACTCATTTTTAATTGGTAACAGCAGTTTACCTGCTTTTACGTTATCAACCTACCATATAGGTGGCTGTAGCACTGGCAATATAAAGCTGTTCTTCATTGTGTAATTCAACGCGGGCGACGGCGACTTTATTGCCTGCACGTAACAGGCTACTGGTAGCAGTAAAACGCTCGCCTCTGCCTGGGCGCAGATAATCGACGCGAAGATCAATGGTCCCCATCCGCGATAGCCGCTGGCGTAGTTCATCTTCACTGATGGTTTCGTGGCGGGTTAAGGTACTTCCCACGCACACCAGACCTGCGGCGACATCCAGCGCCGACGCAATGACCCCGCCGTGCAAAATGCTTTGCGCCCAGTTACCCACCATCATTGGCTGATTTTTAAAGGCCAGCTGTGCGAACTCTTTTTCGTAACGCTCCAGTTCCATCCCCAATGCGCGGTTAAATGGCATGTGATAAACAAACATCTCACCCACTAATTTCAGGGCTTGTTCAGCGGTCAGTACGGCAGACATATCATCCTTACACTTCATTGGTTAATGAAATGTTGATTTTATGCTTCTTTGTTGTTGGTTTCTACTTTAGGAAGGGATAACTAACGGCTATGGAGTTAAGTATGTAAAATAGCCCGCAGAAAAATATTCACCTTATCAATAATTCGTTACGGAGAACACGAGCGATGCGGACTCTGCAGGGCTGGTTGTTGCCGGTGTTTATGTTGCCTATGGCAGTATATGCACAAGAGGCAACGGTGAAAGAGGTGCATGACGCGCCAGCGGTGCGTGGCAGTATTATCGCCAATATGCTGCAGGAGCATGACAATCCGTTCCCCCTTTATCCTTATGACACCAACTACATCATCTATACCCAAACCAGCGATCTGAATAAAGAAGCGATTGCCAGTTACGACTGGGCGGAAAATGCGCGTAAGGATGAAGTAAAGTTTCAGTTGAGCCTGGCGTTTCCGCTGTGGCGTGGGATTTTAGGCCCGAACTCGGTGTTGGGTGCGTCTTATACGCAAAAATCCTGGTGGCAACTGTCCAATAGCGAAGAGTCTTCACCGTTTCGTGAAACTAACTACGAACCGCAATTGTTCCTCGGTTTTGCCACGGATTACAACTTTGCTGGCTGGACGCTGCGCGATGTGGAAATGGGCTACAACCACGACTCAAACGGGCGTTCAGACCCGACTTCCCGCAGCTGGAACCGCCTTTATACCCGCCTGATGGCAGAAAACGGTAACTGGCTGGTAGAGGTGAAGCCGTGGTATGTGGTGGGGAATACGGACGATAACCCGGACATCACCAAATATATGGGCTATTACCAGCTTAAAATCGGCTATCACCTCGGTGATGCGGTACTGAGCGCGAAAGGGCAGTACAACTGGAACACCGGTTACGGTGGTGCGGAGTTAGGCTTAAGTTACCCGATCACCAAACATGTGCGCCTTTATACTCAGGTTTACAGTGGTTACGGCGAATCGCTCATCGACTATAACTTCAACCAGACCCGCGTTGGTGTGGGAGTTATGCTAAACGACCTGTTTTGATGAATGGTTGTCAAATCTGGAATCCAGCATCCAACATTATCCAGCCAGACGCTAAAAGCATTGCAGTTTCTCGCGCAGGCGCTGAAAATAGCGCCTGTTTTTATTTCAGGCAATCGGGGTGAATGTGGCGCAGGCGGAAGTGTTGAATCTGGAGTCCGGAGCTAAACAGGTTTTACAAGAAACCTTTGGCTACCAACAGTTTCGCCCCGGCCAGGAAGAGATTATCGACACTGTGCTTTCCGGTCGCGATTGCCTGGTCGTCATGCCCACTGGTGGCGGAAAATCCCTTTGCTATCAAATTCCTGCTTTATTGCTAAACGGCCTTACCGTGGTTGTTTCACCGCTGATTTCGTTGATGAAAGATCAGGTGGATCAACTGCAAGCCAACGGCGTGGCGGCGGCGTGCCTTAACTCGACGCAAACCCGCGAACAGCAACTTGAAGTGATGACAGGCTGCCGCACCGGGCAAATTCGTCTGCTTTATATCGCCCCGGAACGCCTGATGCTGGATAACTTTCTTGAGCATCTGGCGCACTGGAATCCGGTGTTATTAGCCGTTGATGAAGCGCACTGTATCTCCCAATGGGGCCACGATTTCCGCCCGGAATATGCCGCGCTCGGTCAGTTGCGCCAGCGGTTCCCGACGCTGCCGTTTATGGCGCTGACCGCCACAGCCGACGACACCACGCGGCAGGATATCGTGCGCCTGCTGGGGCTGAACGATCCGCTGATTCAAATCAGCAGTTTTGACCGTCCGAATATTCGCTACATGCTGATGGAGAAATTCAAACCGCTCGATCAGTTGATGCGCTACGTGCAGGAACAACGCGGTAAGTCGGGGATTATTTACTGCAACAGCCGGGCGAAAGTAGAAGACACCGCTGCGCGCCTGCAAAGCAAGGGAATTAGCGCGGCGGCCTATCATGCCGGGCTGGAAAATAATATTCGCGCCGACGTGCAGGAGAAATTCCAGCGCGATGACCTGCAAATTGTGGTGGCGACGGTGGCGTTCGGCATGGGCATCAACAAGCCTAACGTTCGCTTCGTGGTGCATTTTGATATTCCGCGCAATATCGAATCCTATTATCAGGAAACCGGTCGCGCCGGGCGTGATGGCCTGCCCGCGGAAGCGATGCTGTTTTACGATCCGGCCGATATGGCGTGGCTACGCCGTTGTCTGGAAGAGAAGCCGCAGGGGCAATTGCAGGATATCGAGCGCCATAAACTCAATGCGATGGGCGCGTTTGCCGAAGCGCAAACTTGCCGTCGTCTGGTATTGCTGAACTATTTTGGCGAAGGGCGGCAGGAGCCGTGCGGGAACTGCGATATCTGCCTCGATCCGCCGAAACAATACGATGGTTCAACCGATGCTCAGATTGCCCTTTCCACCATTGGTCGGGTGAATCAGCGGTTTGGGATGGGTTATGTGGTGGAAGTGATTCGTGGCGCTAATAACCAGCGTATCCGCGACTATGGTCATGACAAACTGAAAGTCTATGGCATGGGCCGTGATAAAAGCCATGAACATTGGGTGAGCGTGATCCGCCAGCTGATTCACCTCGGCCTGGTGACGCAAAATATTGCCCAGCATTCTGCCCTACAACTGACAGAGGCTGCGCGTCCGGTGCTGCGCGGCGAATCCTCTTTGCAACTTGCCGTGCCACGTATCGTGGCGCTCAAACCGAAAGCGATGCAGAAATCCTTCGGCGGCAACTACGATCGCAAACTGTTCGCCAAATTACGCAAACTGCGTAAATCGATTGCCGATGAAAGCAATGTCCCGCCGTACGTGGTGTTTAACGACGCAACCTTGATTGAGATGGCTGAACAGATGCCGATCACCGCCAGCGAAATGCTCAGCGTTAACGGCGTTGGGATGCGCAAGCTGGAACGCTTTGGCAAACCGTTTATGGCGCTGATTCGTGCGCATGTCGATGGTGACGACGAAGAGTAGTCAGCAGCATAAAAAAGTGCCAGGATGAAGACTCCGTAAACGTTTCCCCCGCGAGTCTAATGTATGTTGATGTTATTCCTCACCGTCGCCATGGTGCACATTGTGGCGCTTATGAGCCCCGGTCCCGATTTCTTTTTTGTCTCTCAGACCGCTGTTAGTCGTTCCCGTAAAGAAGCGATGATGGGCGTGCTGGGCATTACCTGCGGCGTAATGGTTTGGGCTGGGATTGCGTTGCTTGGCCTACATTTGATTATCGAAAAAATGGTCTGGCTGCATACGCTGATTATGGTGGGCGGTGGCCTGTATCTCTGCTGGATGGGTTATCAGATGCTGCGTAGCGCACTGAAAAAAGAGGTCGTTTCTGCGCCTGCGCCACAGGTAGAACTGGCAAAAAGCGGACGCAGTTTCCTGAAAGGCTTACTGACCAATCTCGCCAATCCGAAAGCGATTATCTACTTTGGTTCGGTATTCTCGCTGTTTGTCGGCGATAACGTCGGCACCACTGAGCGCTGGGGCATTTTCGCGTTGATTATTATCGAAACACTGGCGTGGTTTACCGTCGTTGCCAGCCTGTTTGCCCTGCCGCAAATGCGCCGTGGTTATCAACGTCTGGCGAAGTGGATTGATGGTTTTGCCGGGGCGTTATTTGCCGGATTTGGCATTCATTTGATTATTTCGCGTTGATGCCAGACGCGTCATCAGAGTAAGTCGGATAAGGCGTTTACGCCGCATCCGACATTATTTTTCACGCATGCCTCGCCGATGCTAACAGCGCTCCCACCAGCATAAACAACGAGCCGAAAATCTTATTCAGCGCCTTCATCTGCTTTGGTCCTTTAATCCATAGAGCAATCCGTTGAGCAAGGGTGGCGTAACCGATCATCACAATAATATCGACCACAATAGTGGTGACGCCGAGCACGATATACTGCATCAGTTGTGGCTGCTGCGGCATGATGAATTGCGGAAATAGCGCCGCCAGAAACACAATACTTTTGGGATTGGTAAGATTCACAAAAACTGCGCGCTGGAACAAATGTCGGCGCGATTGAGTAGAGGCTAGCGATTTAAGGTCAATTGCACCAGCGGCGCGCCATTGCTGTATTCCCAGCCAAATCAAGTAAGCTGCGCCTGCCCACTTCAACACTTCAAACGCAATCACTGAGCGGGAAAATAGCGTCCCCAAACCCACGCCAACCAGCACAATATGAATCGCCAGTCCGGTCTGAAGCCCAGCAATAGACGCCACCGCACCGCGATAACCGTGGTTGAGCGAGGTGGTCATGGTGTTGATTGCGCCAGAGCCTGGCGACAGGCTTAAAATGATCGATGTCAGCAGGTAGGCAAACCACCATTCTAAGGTCATGATGAACTCCCGGTGTGTCTATTTTTGTGCCACAATACGCTACTGTCGCAGCGTTGTGTCAGGCACGCTTAAAAAAACGATTTTACGTGGTTTAAGAGGCAGATTACCCGATGTTTCAGCAGCAAAAAGACTGGGAAACAAGAGAAAACGCGTTTGCTGCTTTTACCATGGGACCGCTGACTGATTTCTGGCGTCAGCGTGATGAAGCAGAATTTACTGGTGTGGATGACATTCCGGTGCGCTTTGTCCGTTTTAGCGCAAAGCACCATGACCGGGTGGTAGTCATCTGCCCGGGGCGTATTGAGAGCTACGTAAAATATGCGGAACTGGCCTACGATTTGTTCCATTTGGAGTTTGATGTCTTAATCATCGACCATCGCGGGCAGGGACGTTCCGGTCGCCTGTTAGCCGATCCGCATCTCGGGCATGTTAATCGCTTTAATGATTATGTTGATGATCTGGCGGCATTCTGGCAACAGGAGGTCCAGCCCGGTCCGTGGCGTAAACGCTATATACTGGCACATTCGATGGGCGGTGCGATCTCCACATTATTTCTGCAACGCCATCCAGGTGTATGTGACGCCATTGCGCTAACTGCGCCAATGTTTGGGATCGTGATTCGTATGCCGTCATTTATGGCACGGCAAATCCTCAACTGGGCCGAAGCGCATCCACGTTTCCGTGATGGCTATGCAATAGGCACTGGGCGCTGGCGCGCGTTGCCGTTTGCTATCAACGTACTGACCCACAGCAGACAGCGATATCGACGTAACTTACGCTTTTATGCTGATGACCCAACGATTCGCGTCGGTGGGCCGACCTACCATTGGGTACGCGAAAGTATTCTGGCTGGCGAACAGGTGTTAGCCGGTGCGGGTGATGACACCACACCAACGCTTCTCTTACAAGCTGAAGAGGAACGCGTGGTGGATAACCGCATGCATGACCGTTTTTGTGAACTCCGCACCGCTGCGGGCCATCCTGTCGAAGGAGGACGGCCGTTGGTAATTAAAGGTGCGTACCATGAGATCCTTTTTGAAAAGGACGCAATGCGCTCAGTCGCGCTCCACGCCATCGTTGATTTTTTCAACAGGCATAACTCACCCAGCGGAAACCGCTCTACAGAGGTTTAAATTTCTTATGTACCAGGTTGTTGCGTCTGATTTAGATGGCACGTTACTTTCTCCCGACCATACGTTATCCCCTTACGCCAAAGAAACTCTGAAGCTGCTCACCGCGCGCGGCATCAACTTTGTGTTTGCGACCGGTCGTCACCACGTTGATGTGGGGCAAATTCGCGATAATCTGGAGATTAAGTCTTACATGATTACCTCCAATGGCGCGCGCGTTCATGATCTGGATGGCAATCTGATTTTTGCTCATAACCTGGATCGCGACATTGCCAGCGATCTGTTTGGCGTAGTCAACGACAATCCGGACATCATTACTAACGTTTATCGCGACGACGAATGGTTTATGAATCGCCATCGCCCGGAAGAGATGCGCTTTTTTAAAGAAGCGGTGTTCAAATATGCGCTGTATGAGCCGGGATTACTGGAGCCGGAAGGCGTCAGCAAAGTGTTCTTCACCTGCGATTCCCATGAACAACTTCTGCCGCTGGAGCAGGCGATCAACGCTCGCTGGGGCGATCGCGTCAACGTTAGTTTCTCTACCTTAACCTGTCTGGAAGTGATGGCGGGCGGCGTGTCGAAAGGCCATGCACTGGAAGCGGTGGCGAAGAAACTGGGCTACAGCCTGAAGGATTGTATTGCATTTGGTGACGGGATGAACGACGCCGAAATGCTGTCGATGGCGGGGAAAGGCTGCATTATGGGCAGTGCGCATCAGCGTCTGAAAGATCTGCATCCGGAGCTGGAAGTGATTGGTACTAATGCCGAAGACGCGGTGCCGCATTATCTGCGTAAACTCTATTTATCGTAATCGTTCTTTATTTGGTCAGTTGTCAACCTGATATTTCGCTACAATGGATACTCGTTAATCAAAGAGTTTTCCATTGTGGCGCTACTTATCATCACCACGATTCTGTGGGCCTTCTCCTTTAGCTTTTATGGCGAGTACCTTGCGGGGCACGTCGATAGCTATTTTGCGGTGCTGGTGCGCGTTGGCCTGGCGGCACTCGTTTTTCTGCCGTTTCTGCGTACCCGTGGCAATAGCCTGAAAACGGTCGGCCTGTATATGCTGGTGGGCGCGATGCAGCTCGGCGTGATGTATATGCTGAGTTTTCGCGCCTATCTCTACCTGACGGTCTCCGAGCTGCTGCTGTTCACCGTACTGACGCCGCTCTACATCACGTTGATTTATGACATCATGAGTCAGCGCCGTCTGCGCTGGGGCTATGCTTTTAGCGCCTTGTTGGCGGTGATTGGTGCCGGGATTATTCGCTATGATCAGGTCACCGACCACTTCTGGACTGGCCTGCTGCTGGTGCAGCTCTCCAATATCACTTTTGCCATCGGCATGGTGGGTTACAAACGTCTGATGGAAACTCGCCCGATGCCGCAGCATAACGCCTTTGCGTGGTTCTATCTTGGCGCGTTCCTGGTGGCGGTGATTGCATGGTTCTTGCTGGGAAATGCGCAGAAAATGCCACAAACCACGCTGCAATGGGGCATTCTGGTGTTTCTTGGCGTGGTGGCTTCCGGGATTGGCTACTTTATGTGGAACTACGGCGCAACCCAAGTAGACGCCGGAACGCTGGGCATTATGAATAATATGCACGTTCCGGCAGGGCTGCTGGTAAACCTGGCTATCTGGCACCAACAGCCGCACTGGCCAACGTTTATTACAGGCGCGCTGGTGATCCTGGCCTCACTGTGGGTGCATCGTAAGTGGGTCGCTCCGCGCTCTTCACAAACGGCAGATGATCGCAGGCGTGATTGCGCGCTGAGCGAATAAACGCTTCTGTAATCGGCTGACGCTGCTCGCCATCACGCACGGCGGCGTACAGTCGGCTCCACAAGCCTTCGCCCAGGGTTTTGGTCACCACCAGACCCTGGCGTTCAAAACTCTCCACCACCCAATGCGGTAGTGCGGCAATACCCATCCGTGCGGCAACCATCTGAATCAACAATAAGGTGTTATCGACGCTTTTCAGTGACGGGCTGATGCCTGCTGGCTGAAGAAAATGCCGCCAGACATCCAGTCGACTACGCTGCACCGGATAAATCAACAGCGTCTCGCTGGCGAGATCTTCCGGTGTAATACGCGTTTTCGCCGCCAGTGGATGGTCAGGTGCCAATACCAGACGCACTTCATAGTCGAACATCGGCGAATAATGCAGGCCACTGCGCGGCAGAATATCGGACGTCATCACCAGATCCAGCTCGCCCTGTTGCAACGCAGGCTGCGGGTCAAACGTCACGCCCGATTTAAAGTCCATCTCGACCTGCGGCCAGTTCTTATGGAAATTTTCTAACGCGGGTGTCAGCCACTGAATACAGCTATGGCACTCAATGGCAATGCGCAGACGCGTCTGCTGCGGTTCATTGCAGGCTTGCAGTGCCTGGCTGATTTGCGGCAGCACCTGATTTGCCAGTTGCAACAGGATTTCTCCCTGCGGTGTAAAGCGAAGCGGCTGGCTTTTACGCACAAATAGCCGGAAGCCAAGGCGTTGTTCCAGATCGCTAAACTGGTGAGACAGGGCGGATTGCGTCTGATGCAACGTCGCCGCAGCGGCTGCGAGCGAGCCGCAGTTCCGCAACGCTTGTAGCGTTTTCAGGTGTTTTACTTCGATCATGAAAGTCCTTCACTTCGGCATGAATAATTTGCGCTTGAGGAATATACAGTAACCGCCAATTATGGATGTGTAAACATCTGGACGGCTAAATACTAAAAATTCCATAAGGGGCATATAATGACAATTCTTAATCACACCCTCGGTTTCCCTCGCGTTGGCCTGCGTCGCGAGCTGAAAAAAGCGCAAGAAAGTTATTGGGCGGGGAACTCCACGCGTGAAGAACTGCTGGCGGTTGGGCGTGAATTACGTGCCCGTCACTGGGATCAACAAAAGCAGGCGGGTATCGACCTGCTGCCGGTGGGCGATTTTGCCTGGTACGATCATGTACTGACCACCAGTCTGCTGCTGGGTAATGTTCCGCCACGTCATCAGAACAAAGATGGTTCGGTAGATATCGACACCCTGTTCCGTATTGGTCGTGGACGTGCGCCGACTGGTGAACCTGCGGCGGCAGCGGAAATGACCAAATGGTTTAACACCAACTATCACTACATGGTGCCGGAGTTCGTTAAAGGCCAACAGTTCAAACTGACCTGGACGCAGCTGCTGGAGGAAGTGGACGAGGCGCTGGCGCTGGGCCACAAGGTGAAACCTGTGCTGCTGGGGCCGGTTACCTACCTGTGGCTGGGTAAAGTGAAAGGTGAACAGTTTGATCGCCTGAGCCTGCTGAACGACATTCTGCCGGTTTATCAGCAGGTGCTGGCAGAGCTGGCGAAACGCGGCATCGAGTGGGTACAGATTGATGAACCCGCGCTGGTACTGGAACTGCCGCAGGCGTGGCTGGACGCATACAAACCCGCTTACGACGCGCTCCAGGGACAGGTGAAACTGCTGCTGACCACCTATTTTGAAGGCGTAACGCCAAATCTCGACACGATTACTGCGCTGCCTGTTCAGGGTCTGCATGTCGATCTTGTACATGGTAAAGATGACGTTGCTGAACTGCACAAGCGTCTGCCTTCTGACTGGCTGCTGTCTGCGGGTCTGATCAATGGTCGTAACGTCTGGCGCGCCGATCTTACCGAGAAATATGCGCAAATTAAGGACATTGTCGGCAAACGTGATTTGTGGGTGGCATCTTCCTGCTCGTTGCTGCACAGCCCAATCGATCTGAGCGTGGAGACGCGTCTGGATGCGGAGGTGAAAAGCTGGTTTGCCTTCGCTCTGCAAAAATGTGAAGAACTGGTGCTGTTGCGCGATGCGCTCAATAGCGGTGATACGTCTGCGCTGGCAGCGTGGAGCGCTCCGATTCAGGCGCGTCGTCACTCTACCCGTGTCCATAATCCGGCGGTAGAAAAGCGTCTGGCGGCGATCACCGCCCAGGACAGTCAGCGTACGAATGTCTATGAAGTGCGTGCTGAAGCCCAGCGTGCGCGTTTTAAACTGCCCGCGTGGCCGACCACCACGATTGGTTCCTTCCCGCAAACCACGGAAATTCGTACCCTGCGTCTGGATTTCAAAAAGGGTAATCTCGACGCCAACAACTACCGCACGGGCATTGCGGAACATATCAAGCAGGCCATTGTTGAGCAGGAACGTTTAGGTCTGGATGTGCTGGTGCATGGCGAGGCCGAGCGTAATGACATGGTGGAATACTTTGGCGAGCATCTCGACGGTTTTGTCTTTACGCAAAACGGTTGGGTACAGAGCTACGGTTCCCGCTGCGTGAAGCCGCCGATTGTCATTGGTGACGTTAGCCGCCCGGCACCGATTACCATTGAGTGGGCGAAGTATGCGCAATCGCTGACTGACAAACCGGTGAAAGGGATGCTGACCGGCCCGGTGACCATTCTCTGCTGGTCGTTCCCGCGTGAAGATGTCAGCCGTGAAACCATCGCCAAACAAATTGCGCTGGCGCTGCGTGATGAAGTGGCGGACCTGGAAGCCGCAGGAATTGGCATCATCCAGATTGATGAACCGGCGCTGCGCGAAGGTTTACCGCTGCGTCGCAGCGACTGGGATGCCTATCTCCAGTGGGGCGTGGAGGCTTTCCGTATCAACGCCGCCGTGGCGAAAGATGACACACAAATCCACACTCACATGTGTTACTGCGAGTTCAACGACATCATGGATTCGATTGCGGCGCTGGACGCAGACGTCATCACCATCGAAACCTCGCGTTCCGACATGGAGTTGCTGGAGTCGTTTGAAGAGTTTGATTATCCAAATGAAATTGGTCCAGGCGTCTATGACATTCACTCGCCAAACGTACCGAGCGTAGAATGGATTGAAGCCTTGCTGAAGAAAGCGGCAAAACGCATTCCGGCAGAGCGTCTGTGGGTCAACCCGGACTGTGGCCTGAAAACGCGCGGCTGGCCAGAAACCCGCGCGGCACTGGCGAACATGGTGCAGGCGGCGCAGAATTTGCGTCGGGGATGATGAATATTAACGAGTCACTGTAAATTGCAGTACGATGAAAGAGGCAAAACTGCCTGATACCAGGCCTACATAATTTATGCAATTTATTGAATTTTTGGGTTTTGTTGGCCGGACAAGGCGTTCACGCCGCATCCGGCATGAACAACGCGCACTTTGCCAATAATCTGATGGCTTCCATCACCGGAAGCCATTTTGCTATCTGCGCCCGTTCAGATACAGAAATAACCGAATCATTTTTACGCAAAATATAATCCTGAGCGATTTGTTCAGTAATCAACGCTACGTTATTTATTCTCACTTTTCACGAAATTGTATCCCTTTTCAGTAACGTGGTAGTGAGGCATAGACTTATGTCCGCTATCCTCAATAATAACCAAACCCTCGTTAGCTAATTTGTTAATAATGTTAACAACATTACCGAATCCTGGAATTTGCCTTATGGATAGTGTGCGATCGAGATTCATCCAGTTCCAGTTTATATCTTTCTCAGCCATAACTTTCAGTACGTTAATTTCAGTTTCAGTTATCATAGTCAAGTGCATCCTGGTGGTATAAGTCATTAAGTTCTCCCTTAAGTTTATAATCTTCTAGAGTAGCAGTATGCGTATGATTCCAGAGTGCATAGCCTGCGTCACCATCAGGTTGTCCTGTTTCCCAACCAAGATTACAGTAACGCTGATATTCCCGACACTCATGAGTATAGAAGTTAAGATCTACTTGTTCTGGGGGGATTTTTCCTTTCTCAATGTCTTTCAGTCTATTGATCATCACTTCATTTACAGGATCATGACCAAATCTGGCTATATGTTTTTCAACAATAGCGATACCTTCCCTGTTGATTGTTACGCCATCTGTCGTCAGGTTTTCTATTGGACCACCGGCAAGCTCGGGATTAAATGGTCTTCCTGATACTGCTCCTCTGGCTCCGAAATGCTCAAGTGATTCCAAATCAGGGAGTCTCATTCTTCCCAGAACAACTCCAGCAACTATTGAAGCACCAGCGATGAGTAACCCTTTGTTATCCATAACTTGATCGTAACCAGCAGGTGCATCTCCTCCCAACTTGTTTGCTGTTTCCCTGAATCCTTCGATATTCCCATTGTATATGCCGCCAGCAGCAAGCAGTCTGCCAACCGCTTTACTATTGAGTGTTTTGAGGCCATTATCATCTTTAGTTTTTGGCCGTGGTATAAACAGACGGTTGTAGTTATCGGGAAATGCCAAATAACTAAATTCAGTATTAGCAATCAGATGCCTGGAGAGTATATATTCATAACTGACAGTGATGGTTTCTGTATCCAGATTGTTCTCAGTAAACAGGTGATTGATTGCTGATAAGAGCGCGCCGCGAAGTTGAATGTTGTAATATTTCTCCCATCGACCAAATCTATTGATCCGATAGAAGTCAAACTCCATGAACAACTGCTCGTTATTGTTAATAGCGTTAATAAGTAACGGGGAGCTTTTGTCAATCAATTTACAGAAACTAAGGCCATGCAATTGTGACCCTTTGTCTGTATTCGTAATACTATTAGAGAGCGAGAACGCGAAGATTTCATCTTCATGGCCAATCTGCCAGCGATTACCTATTGATGCGCTCGTTCCACAACGAGAGGAAATACATCCTTGTTGTTCTCCGGTTATGTTCAGGTAAATAATATCACTCATCCTTGAAAAACCTTTTGTTAATTCTTTTGTGAAAGAGAAATAGTATTGTTGTTTTTTTTACCTTTATTTACGCCTAAAAGTGATGAACTAAAATGTGAAAAACAAAATGTTTCACTTTAATATCTTTTTATCAGGAAGGTCTGAGATGATTTATAATTAATGTGAATGTGTTGATAATAATTAATGTTTGTTTGTGAATGGGAGTTGATGGTAAATCTCTAAGGTGTCTGCCATTGAAGAGACTCATTTATGACTATGACTTGCCGACTTTCTTAAGGTCAAATAGCGGAGTCGTAATCTCCAATCAATTCATACTGATTATTTTTTGGGGGACAGAGATGGCAGCAAAACGCACTCGTTCACTCACCATCTCAAATATAGACTAAGAGGAAACTAACTCCGCTTCCCACCATACTGCTTAAACCATTCCAGCATACGCTGCCAGCCATCTTTTGCAGATTCGGCATGATAGCTCGGGCGATAATCGGCGTTGAATGCATGCCCGGCATCCGGGTAGACGATAATCTCTGCTTTCGCATTAGCAGCCCGCAGCGCCTGGCGCATGGTTTCAACGCTCTCCTGCGGAATGCTGTTATCCTGACCACCATATAAGCCGAGAACCGGCGCGTTAAGATCGGTTGCGATATCAACAGGTTGTTTCGGTGAATTCAGCGACTTATCGCCTGTCAGTTTGCCGTACCATGCCACCGCCGCTTTCAGTTGCGGGTTATGCGCAGCATACAGCCAGGTGATACGTCCACCCCAGCAGAATCCGGTGATCATTAAACGATGAACATCGCCGCCGTTGCGGGAAGCCCAACTGGCGACATGATCGAGATCGGCCAGCACCTGCGAGTCAGGCACTTTTGCTACCAGACCGCTAAGCAACGTGGGGATATCGGCAAAATCATTCGGATCGCCTTCGCGGAAGTAAAGTTCAGGTGCGATAGCCAGATACCCCTCCAGCGCCAGACGGCGACAAATATCGCGGATATGTTCATGCACGCCAAAAATTTCCTGCACTACAATGACCACTGGCAGTGGGCCATCGCTCTGCTTTGGTCTGGCATGGTAAGCAGGCATGTTATCCCCTTGTGAGGGGATAGAGGTGAAGCCCGCCGCAATCGCGTCGTCCGGGGTCTGAACGATGGTTGAAGCGAGAGGCGATGCAGCAGGTGCAAATCCAGATTGTTGTGTTGTTGCCATGGTATTCTCCGTACCCTTATAAAAATGTTGCGCAATGTTAACTATAGTCAGCATGCAACAAATCACATTGCCTGAATCGGCTCATCTTTTATGCAGTCCTGCAGAATGAAGAGTGATTTATGTGATTTGCATCACTTTTGGTGGGTAAATTTATGCAACGCATTTGCGTCATGGTGATGAGTATCACGAAAAAATGTTAAACCCTTCGGTAAAGTGTCTTTTTGCTTCTTCTGACTAAACCGATTCACAGAGGAGTTGTATATGTCCAAGTCTGATGTTTTTCATCTCGGCCTCACTAAAAACGATTTACAAGGGGCTACGCTTGCCATCGTCCCTGGCGACCCGGATCGTGTGGAAAAGATCGCCGCGCTGATGGATAAGCCGGTTAAGCTGGCATCTCACCGCGAATTCACCACCTGGCGTGCAGAGCTGGATGGTAAACCTGTTATCGTCTGCTCTACCGGTATCGGCGGCCCGTCTACCTCTATTGCTGTTGAAGAGCTGGCACAGCTGGGCATTCGCACCTTCCTGCGTATCGGTACAACGGGCGCTATTCAGCCGCATATTAATGTTGGCGATGTCCTGGTTACCACGGCGTCTGTTCGTCTGGATGGCGCGAGCCTGCACTTCGCACCGCTGGAATTCCCGGCTGTCGCTGATTTCGAATGTACGACTGCGCTGGTTGAGGCTGCGAAATCCATTGGCGCGACGACTCACGTTGGCGTGACGGCTTCTTCTGATACCTTCTACCCAGGTCAGGAACGTTACGATACTTACTCTGGTCGCGTAGTTCGTCACTTTAAAGGTTCTATGGAAGAGTGGCAGGCGATGGGCGTAATGAACTATGAAATGGAATCTGCAACCCTGCTGACCATGTGTGCAAGTCAGGGCCTGCGTGCCGGTATGGTAGCGGGTGTTATCGTTAACCGCACCCAGCAAGAGATCCCGAATGCTGAGACGATGAAACAAACTGAAAGCCAAGCGGTGAAAATCGTGGTGGAAGCGGCGCGTCGTCTGCTGTAATTCTCTTCTCCTGTCTGAAGGCCGACGCGTTCGGCCTTTTGTATTTTTGCGTAGCGCCTCGCAGGAAATGCCTTTCCAACTGGACGTTTGTACAGCACAATTCTATTTTGTGCGGGTAAGTTGTTGCGTCAGGAGGCGTTGTGGATTTCTCAATCATGGTTTACGCAGTTATTGCATTGGTGGGTGTGGCAATTGGCTGGCTGTTTGCCAGTTATCAACATGCGCAGCAAAAAGCCGAGCAATTAGCTGAACGTGAAGAGATGGTCGCGGAGTTAAGCGCGGCAAAACAACAAATTACTCAAAGCGAGCACTGGCGCGCTGAGTGCGAGTTACTCAATAACGAAGTGCGCAGCCTGCAAAGTATTAACACCTCTCTGGAAGCCGATCTGCGTGAAGTAACCACGCGGATGGAAGCTGCACAGCAACATGCTGACGATAAAATTCGCCAGATGATTAACAGCGAGCAGCGCCTCAGTGAGCAGTTTGAAAACCTCGCCAACCGTATTTTTGAGCACAGCAATCGCCGGGTTGATGAGCAAAACCGTCAGAGTCTGAACAGCCTGTTGTCGCCGCTACGTGAACAACTGGACGGTTTCCGCCGTCAGGTTCAGGACAGCTTCGGTAAAGAAGCACAGGAACGTCATACCCTGACCCACGAAATTCGCAATCTCCAGCAGCTCAACGCGCAAATGGCTCAGGAGGCGATCAACCTGACGCGTGCGCTGAAAGGCGACAATAAAACTCAGGGCAACTGGGGCGAGGTGGTATTGACGCGGGTGCTGGAGGCTTCCGGTCTGCGTGAAGGGTATGAATATGAAACTCAGGTCAGCATCGAAAATGACGCCCGCTCGCGGATGCAGCCGGATGTCATCGTGCGGTTGCCGCAGGGAAAAGATGTGGTGATCGACGCCAAAATGACGCTGGTCGCCTATGAACGCTATTTCAACGCCGAAGATGACTACACCCGCGAAAGCGCGCTACAGGAACATATCGCGTCGGTGCGTAACCATATCCGTTTGCTGGGACGCAAAGATTATCAACAGCTGCCGGGGCTGCGAACCCTGGATTACGTTCTGATGTTTATTCCCGTTGAACCCGCTTTTTTACTGGCGCTTGACCGTCAGCCGGAGCTGATCACCGAAGCGTTGAAAAACAATATCATGCTGGTTAGCCCGACTACGCTGCTGGTGGCGCTGCGCACTATCGCCAACCTGTGGCGTTATGAGCATCAAAGCCGCAACGCCCAGCAAATCGCCGATCGTGCCAGCAAGCTGTACGACAAGATGCGTTTGTTCGTCGATGACATGTCAGCGATTGGTCAAAGTCTCGACAAAGCGCAGGATAACTACCGCCAGGCAATGAAAAAACTCTCTTCAGGTCGCGGAAATGTGCTGGCGCAGGCAGAAGCGTTTCGCGGTTTAGGGGTAGAAATTAAACGCGAGATTAATCCGGATTTGGCTGAACAAGCGGTGAGCCAGGATGAAGAGTATCGACTGCGGTCGGTTCCGGAGCAGCCGAATGATGAAGCTTATCAACGCGATGATGAATATAATCAGCAGTCGCGCTAGCCCATTAGGGGTAGTTAAGCCGGGTAGAAATCTAGGGCATCGACGCCCAATCTGTTACACTTCTGGAACAATTTTTTGATGAGCAGGCATTGAGATGGTGGATAAGTCACAAGAAACGACGCACTTTGGTTTTCAGACCGTCGCGAAGGAACAAAAAGCGGATATGGTCGCCCACGTTTTCCATTCCGTGGCATCAAAATACGATGTCATGAATGATTTGATGTCATTTGGTATTCATCGTTTGTGGAAGCGATTCACGATTGATTGCAGCGGCGTACGCCGTGGGCAGACCGTGCTGGATCTGGCTGGTGGCACCGGCGACCTGACAGCGAAATTCTCCCGCCTGGTCGGAGAAACTGGCAAAGTGGTCCTTGCTGATATCAATGAATCCATGCTCAAAATGGGACGCGAGAAGCTGCGTAATATCGGTGTGATTGGCAACGTTGAGTATGTTCAGGCGAACGCTGAGGCGCTGCCGTTCCCGGATAACACCTTTGATTGCATCACCATTTCGTTTGGTCTGCGTAACGTCACCGACAAAGATAAAGCACTGCGTTCAATGTATCGCGTGCTGAAACCCGGCGGCCGCCTGCTGGTGCTTGAGTTCTCGAAGCCAATTATCGAGCCGCTGAGCAAAGCCTATGATGCATACTCCTTCCATGTGCTGCCGCGTATTGGCTCACTGGTCGCGAACGACGCCGACAGCTACCGTTATCTGGCAGAATCCATCCGTATGCATCCCGATCAGGATACCCTGAAAGCCATGATGCAGGATGCCGGATTCGAAAGTGTCGACTACTACAATCTGACGGCAGGGGTTGTGGCGCTGCATCGTGGTTATAAGTTCTGACAGGAGACCGGAAATGCCTTTTAAACCTTTAGTGACGGCAGGAATTGAAAGTCTGCTCAACACCTTCCTGTATCGCTCACCCGCGCTGAAAACAGCCCGCTCGCGTCTGCTGGGTAAAGTATTGCGCGTGGAGGTAAAAGGCTTTTCGACGTCATTGATTCTGGTGTTCAGCGAACGCCAGGTTGATGTACTGGGCGAATGGGCAGGCGATGCTGACTGCACCGTTATCGCCTACGCCAGTGTGTTGCCGAAACTTCGCGATCGCCAGCAGCTTACCGCACTGATTCGCAGTGGTGAGCTGGAAGTGCAGGGCGATATTCAGGTGGTGCAAAACTTCGTTGCGCTGGCAGATCTGGCAGAGTTCGACCCTGCGGAACTGCTGGCCCCTTATACCGGTGATATCGCCGCTGAAGGAATCAGCAAAGCCATGCGCGGAGGCGCAAAGTTCCTGCATCACGGCATTAAGCGCCAGCAACGTTATGTGGCGGAAGCCATTACTGAAGAGTGGCGTATGGCACCCGGTCCGCTTGAAGTGGCCTGGTTTGCGGAAGAGACGGCTGCCGTCGAGCGTGCTGTTGATGCCCTGACCAAACGGCTGGAAAAACTGGAGGCTAAATGACGCCAGGTGAAGTACGGCGCCTATATTTCATCATTCGCACTTTTTTAAGCTACGGACTTGATGAACTGATCCCCAAAATGCGTATCACCCTGCCGCTTCGGCTATGGCGATACTCATTATTCTGGATGCCAAATCGGCATAAAGACAAACCTTTAGGTGAGCGACTACGACTGGCCCTGCAAGAACTGGGGCCGGTATGGATCAAGTTCGGGCAAATGTTATCAACCCGCCGCGATCTTTTTCCGCCGCATATTGCCGATCAGCTGGCGTTATTGCAGGACAAAGTCGCTCCGTTTGATGGCAAGCTGGCAAAGCAGCAGATTGAAGCTGCAATGGGCGGCTTGCCGGTAGAAGCGTGGTTTGACGATTTTGAAATCAAGCCGCTGGCTTCTGCTTCTATCGCCCAGGTTCATACCGCGCGATTGAAATCGAATGGTAAAGAGGTGGTGATTAAAGTCATCCGCCCGGATATTTTGCCGGTTATTAAAGCGGATCTGAAACTTATCTACCGTCTGGCTCGCTGGGTACCGCGTTTGCTGCCGGATGGTCGCCGTCTGCGCCCAACCGAAGTGGTGCGCGAGTACGAAAAGACATTGATTGATGAACTGAATTTGCTGCGGGAATCTGCCAACGCCATTCAGCTTCGGCGCAATTTTGAAGACAGCCCGATGCTCTACATCCCGGAAGTTTACCCTGACTATTGTAGTGAAGGGATGATGGTGATGGAGCGCATTTACGGCATTCCGGTTTCAGATGTCGCAGCGCTGGAGAAAAACGGCACTAACATGAAATTGCTGGCAGAACGCGGCGTGCAGGTGTTCTTCACTCAGGTCTTTCGTGACAGCTTTTTCCATGCCGATATGCACCCTGGCAACATCTTTGTAAGCTATGAACACCCAGAAAACCCGAAATATATCGGCATTGATTGCGGGATTGTTGGCTCGCTAAACAAAGAAGATAAACGCTATCTGGCGGAAAACTTTATCGCCTTCTTTAATCGCGATTATCGCAAAGTTGCAGAGCTACACGTCGATTCAGGCTGGGTGCCGCCAGATACCAACGTTGAAGAGTTCGAATTTGCCATTCGTACGGTCTGTGAACCTATCTTTGAGAAACCGTTGGCCGAAATTTCGTTTGGACATGTGCTGTTAAATCTATTTAATACGGCGCGTCGCTTCAATATGGAAGTGCAGCCGCAACTGGTGTTACTCCAGAAAACCCTGCTCTACGTCGAAGGGGTAGGTCGCCAGCTTTATCCGCAGCTCGATTTATGGAAAACGGCGAAGCCTTTCCTGGAGTCGTGGATTAAAGATCAGGTCGGTATTCCTGCGCTGGTGAGAGCATTTAAAGAAAAAGCGCCGTTCTGGGTCGAAAAAATGCCAGAACTGCCTGAACTGGTTTACGACAGTTTGCGCCAGGGCAAGTATTTACAGCACAGTGTTGATAAGATTGCCCGCGAGCTTCAGTCAAATCATGTACGTCAGGGACAATCGCGTTATTTTCTCGGAATTGGCGCTACGTTAGTATTAAGTGGCACATTCTTGTTGGTCAGCCGACCTGAATGGGGGCTGATGCCCGGCTGGTTAATGGCAGGTGGTTTGATCGCCTGGTTTGTCGGTTGGCGCAAAACACGCTGATTTTTTCATCGCTCAAGGCGGGCCGTGTAACGTATAATGCGGCCTTGTTTAATCATCATCTACCACAGAGGAACATGTATGGGTGGTATCAGTATTTGGCAGTTATTGATTATTGCCGTCATCGTTGTACTGCTTTTTGGCACCAAAAAGCTCGGCTCCATCGGTTCCGATCTTGGTGCGTCGATCAAAGGCTTTAAAAAAGCAATGAGCGATGATGAACCAAAGCAGGATAAAACCAGTCAGGATGCTGATTTTACTGCGAAAACTATCGCCGATAAGCAGGCGGATACGAATCAGGAACAGGCTAAAACAGAAGACGCGAAGCGCCACGATAAAGAGCAGGTGTAATCCGTGTTTGATATCGGTTTTAGCGAACTGCTATTGGTGTTCATCATCGGCCTCGTTGTTCTGGGGCCGCAACGACTGCCTGTGGCGGTAAAAACGGTCGCGGGCTGGATTCGCGCGTTGCGTTCACTGGCGACAACGGTGCAGAACGAACTGACCCAGGAGTTAAAACTCCAGGAGTTTCAGGACAGTCTGAAAAAGGTTGAAAAGGCGAGCCTCACTAACCTGACGCCCGAACTGAAAGCGTCGATGGATGAACTACGCCAGGCCGCGGAGTCGATGAAGCGTTCCTACGTTGCAAACGATCCAGAAAAGGCGAGCGATGAAGCGCACACCATCCATAACCCGGTGGTGAAAGATAATGAAGCTGCGCATGAGGGCGTAACGCCTGCCGCTGCACAAACGCAGGCCAGTTCGCCGGAACAGAAGCCAGAAACCACGCCAGAGCCGGTGGTAAAACCTGCTGCGGACGCTGAACCGAAAACCGCTGCACCTTCCCCTTCGTCGAGTGATAAACCGTAAACATGTCTGTAGAAGATACTCAACCGCTTATCACGCATCTAATTGAGCTGCGTAAGCGTCTGCTGAACTGCATTATCGCGGTGATCGTGATATTCCTGTGTCTGGTCTATTTCGCCAATGACATCTATCACCTGGTATCCGCGCCATTGATCAAGCAGTTGCCGCAAGGTTCAACGATGATCGCCACCGACGTGGCCTCGCCGTTCTTTACGCCGATCAAGCTGACCTTTATGGTGTCGCTGATTCTGTCAGCGCCGGTGATTCTCTATCAGGTGTGGGCATTTATCGCCCCAGCGCTGTATAAGCATGAACGTCGCCTGGTGGTGCCGCTGCTGGTTTCCAGCTCTCTGCTGTTTTATATCGGCATGGCATTCGCCTACTTTGTGGTCTTTCCGCTGGCATTTGGCTTCCTTGCCAATACCGCGCCGGAAGGGGTGCAGGTATCCACCGACATCGCCAGCTATTTAAGCTTCGTTATGGCGCTGTTTATGGCGTTTGGTGTCTCCTTTGAAGTGCCGGTGGCAATTGTGCTGCTGTGCTGGATGGGGATTACCTCGCCAGAAGACTTACGCAAAAAACGCCCGTATGTGCTGGTTGGTGCATTCGTTGTCGGGATGTTGCTGACGCCGCCGGATGTCTTCTCGCAAACGCTATTGGCGATCCCGATGTACTGTCTGTTTGAAATCGGTGTCTTCTTCTCACGCTTTTACGTTGGTAAAGGGCGAAATCGGGAAGAGGAAAACGACGCTGAAGCAGAAAGCGAAAAAACTGAAGAATAAATTCAACCGCCCGTCAGGGCGGTTGTCATATGGAGTACAGGATGTTTGATATCGGCGTTAATTTGACCAGTTCGCAATTTGCGAAAGACCGTGATGATGTTGTAGCGCGCGCTTTTGACGCGGGAGTTAATGGGCTACTCATCACCGGCACTAACCTGCGTGAAAGCCAGCAGGCGCAAAAGCTGGCGCGTCAGTATTCGTCCTGTTGGTCAACGGCGGGCGTACATCCTCACGACAGCAGCCAGTGGCAAGCTGCGACTGAAGAAGCGATTATTGAGCTGGCCGCGCAGCCAGAAGTGGTGGCGATTGGTGAATGTGGTCTCGACTTTAACCGCAACTTTTCGACGCCGGAAGAGCAGGAACGCGCTTTTGTTGCTCAGCTACGCATTGCCGCAGAATTAAACATGCCGGTATTTATGCACTGTCGCGATGCCCACGAGCGGTTTATGACATTGCTGGAGCCGTGGCTGGATAAACTGCCTGGTGCGGTTCTTCATTGCTTTACCGGCACACGCGAAGAGATGCAGGCGTGCGTGGCGCGTGGAATTTATATCGGCATTACCGGTTGGGTTTGCGATGAACGACGCGGGCTGGAGCTGCGGGAATTGTTGCCGTTGATTCCGGCGGAGAAATTGCTGATCGAAACTGATGCGCCGTATCTGCTCCCGCGCGATCTCACGCCGAAACCATCATCCCGGCGCAACGAGCCAGCCCATCTGCCCCATATTTTGCAACGAATTGCGCACTGGCGTGGAGAAGATGCCGCATGGCTGGCTGCCACCACGGATGCCAATGTTAAAACACTGTTTGGGATTGCGTTTTAGAGTTTGCGGAACTCGGTGTTCTTCACACTGTGCTTAATCTCTTTATTGATAAGATTAAGTAACAGCATGGAGCGAGCCTCGCCGTCGGGTTCGGTGAAAATGGCCTGAAAACCTTCGAACGCGCCTTCGGTAATAATCACCTTATCACCCGGATAAGGGGTTGCCGGATCGACAATGTCTTTCGGTTTATATACCGATAGCTGATGAATCACCGCCGATGGGACTATCGCTGGCGATGCGCCAAAGCGCACGAAGTGGCTGACACCGCGGGTCGCGTTGATAGTCGTGGTATGAATCACTTCTGGATCAAATTCCACAAACAGGTAGTTGGGGAACAATGGCTCACTGACTGCAGTACGTTTGCCACGCACCATTTTTTCCAGGGTGATCATCGGTGCCAGGCAATTCACAGCCTGTCTTTCGAGGTGTTCCTGGGCACGTTGAAGTTGCCCGCGCTTGCAGTACAGTAAATACCAGGATTGCATAATGACTCTTATCCGTTTAATCGGGGCGCAAGGATAGCAAAAGCTTTACGCTAAGTTAATTATATTCCCCGGTTTGCGTTATACCGTCAGAGTTCACGCTAATTTAACAAATTTACAGCATCGCAAAGATGAACGCCGTATAATGGGCGCAGATTAAGAGGCTACAATGGACGCCATGAAATATAACGATTTACGCGACTTCTTGACGCTGCTTGAACAGCAGGGTGAGCTAAAACGTATCACGCTCCCGGTGGATCCGCATTTGGAAATCACTGAAATTGCTGACCGTACTTTGCGTGCCGGTGGGCCTGCGCTGTTGTTCGAAAACCCTAAAGGCTACTCAATGCCGGTGCTGTGCAACCTGTTCGGTACGCCAAAGCGCGTGGCGATGGGCATGGGGCAGGAAGATGTTTCGGCGCTGCGTGAAGTTGGTAAATTATTGGCGTTTCTGAAAGAGCCGGAGCCGCCAAAAGGTTTCCGCGACCTGTTTGATAAACTGCCGCAGTTTAAGCAAGTATTGAACATGCCGACAAAGCGACTGCGTGGTGCGCCGTGTCAGCAAAAAATTATCTCCGGCGATGACGTCGATCTTCACCGTATCCCCATTATGACCTGCTGGCCGGAAGATGCCGCGCCGCTGATTACCTGGGGGCTGACCGTAACGCGCGGCCCGCATAAAGAGCGGCAGAATCTGGGCATTTATCGCCAGCAGCTAATTGGTAAAAACAAATTGATTATGCGCTGGCTGTCGCATCGCGGCGGCGCGCTGGATTTCCAGGAGTGGTGTGCGGCGCATCCGGGCGAACGTTTCCCGGTTTCTGTGGCACTGGGTGCTGATCCCGCCACAATTCTCGGTGCAGTCACCCCCGTTCCAGATACGCTTTCAGAGTATGCGTTTGCCGGATTGCTGCGCGGCACCAAGACCGAAGTGGTGAAGTGTATCTCCAATGACCTTGAAGTGCCCGCCAGTGCGGAGATTGTGCTGGAAGGGTATATCGAACAAGGCGAAACTGCGCCGGAAGGGCCGTATGGCGACCACACCGGTTACTATAACGAAGTTGATAGTTTCCCGGTATTCACCGTGACGCATATTACCCAGCGTGAAGATGCGATTTACCATTCCACCTATACCGGGCGTCCGCCTGATGAGCCTGCGGTACTGGGCGTGGCGTTGAACGAAGTGTTTGTGCCGATTCTGCAAAAACAGTTCCCGGAAATTGTCGATTTTTACCTGCCGCCGGAAGGCTGCTCTTATCGCCTGGCGGTAGTGACGATCAAAAAACAGTACGCCGGACACGCGAAGCGCGTCATGATGGGCGTCTGGTCGTTCTTACGCCAGTTTATGTACACTAAATTTGTGATCGTTTGCGATGATGACGTCAACGCACGCGACTGGAACGATGTGATTTGGGCGATTACCACCCGTATGGACCCGGTGCGGGACACGGTGTTGGTCGAAAATACGCCTATTGATTATCTGGATTTTGCCTCGCCTGTGTCCGGGCTGGGTTCAAAAATGGGGCTGGATGCCACGAATAAATGGCCAGGGGAAACCCAGCGTGAATGGGGACGTCCCATCAAAAAAGATCCGGATGTTGTCGCGCATATTGACGCCATCTGGGATGAACTGGCTATTTTTAACAACGGTAAAAGCGCCTGATGCGCGTTTGTTTTGCCCTATTTATCGATCCGACAGAGAAAGCGCATGACAACCTTAAGCTGTAAAGTGACCTCGGTAGAAGCTATCACGGATACCGTATATCGTGTCCAAATCGTACCAGACGCGGCCTTTTCTTTTCGTGCTGGTCAGTATTTGATGGTAGTGATGGATGAGCGCGACAAACGTCCGTTCTCAATGGCTTCGACGCCGGATGAAAAAGGTTTCATCGAGCTGCATATTGGCGCTTCTGAAATCAACCTTTACGCGAAAGCAGTCATGGACCGCATTCTTAAAGATCATCAAATCGTGGTCGATATTCCCCACGGAGAAGCGTGGCTGCGTGATGATGAAGAACGTCCGATGATTTTGATTGCGGGTGGCACCGGGTTCTCTTATGCGCGCTCGATTTTGCTGACGGCGCTGGCGCGTAACCCAAACCGTGATATCACCATTTACTGGGGCGGGCGTGAAGAGCAGCATCTTTATGATCTCTCCGAGCTTGAGGCGCTTTCGCTTAAGCATCCAGGTTTGCAAGTGGTGCCGGTGGTTGAACAACCGGAAGCGGGCTGGCGTGGGCGTACTGGCACCGTGTTAACGGCGGTATTGCAGGATCACGGTACGCTGGCAGAGCATGATATCTATATTGCCGGACGTTTTGAGATGGCGAAAATTGCCCGTGACCTGTTTTGCAGTGAGCGTAATGCGCGGGAAGATCGCCTGTTTGGCGATGCGTTTGCATTTATCTGAGATATAAAAAACCCGCCCCTGACAGGCGGGAAGAACGGCAACTAAAACTTTATACAGTGGCATTTAGATCTATGTCGCATCCGGCATTCGGCACACGATGCCTGATGCGACGCTGGCGCGTCTTATCAGGCCTACATTGGTGCAGGATCGGTAGACCGGATAAGGCGTTCACGCCGCATCCGGCAAGTGGTTAAACCCGCTCAAACACCGTTGCAATACCCTGACCCAGACCGATACACATCGTCGCCAGACCAAACTGGACGTCTTTGCGCTCCATCAGATTTAGCAGCGTGGTGCTGATACGCGCACCGGAACAGCCCAGCGGATGACCCAGCGCGATCGCGCCACCGTTGAGGTTGATCTTCTCGTCAATCTGCTCCATTAGCCCGAGATCTTTAATGCACGGCAGGATCTGCGCGGCAAAGGCTTCATTCATTTCAAACACGCCGATATCACTGGCAGAAAGCCCCGCTTTTTTCAGCGCCAGCTTCGAGGCCGGAACCGGGCCGTAACCCATAATCGATGGGTCACAACCAACGACCGCCATCGAACGCACGCGGGCGCGCGGCTTAAGACCTAATTCACGGGCGCGGCTTTCACTCATTACCAGCATGGCGGCGGCACCATCGGAAAGAGCAGAGGACGTACCCGCCGTCACCGTACCGCTGACGGGATCAAACGCCGGGCGCAGCGTGGCGAGGGCTTCCACGGTGGTTTCCGGGCGAATCACTTCGTCGTAATTAAACTGTTTCAGGACGCCGTCGGCATCGTGACCACCGGTCGGGATGATTTCATTTTTAAATGCGCCCGACTGCGTGGCGGCCCAGGCGCGGGCGTGTGACCGCGCGGCAAAGGCATCCTGCATTTCACGGCTGATACCGTGCATACGCGCCAGCATTTCTGCCGTTAAGCCCATCATGCCCGCCGCTTTGGCGACATTGCGGCTCAGGCCGGGGTGAAAATCGACGCCGTGACTCATCGGCACATGACCCATATGCTCCACGCCGCCGACCAGACATGCCTGCGCATCGCCGGTCATGATCATTCGTGCTGCGTCATGTAATGCTTGCATGGATGAACCACACAGGCGATTGACGGTCACCGCCGGGACAGAGTGTGGTACTTCTGCCAACAGCGCCGCGTTACGGGCGATATTAAAACCCTGCTCCAGCGTCTGCTGTACACAGCCCCAGTAAATATCGTCGAGGGCAGCCGCTTCCAGCGCCGGGTTACGCGCCAGCAGGCTACGCATTAAATGAGCGGAGAGATCTTCCGCACGCACGTTACGAAAAGCACCGCCCTTCGAACGGCCCATCGGGGTGCGAATTGCATCGACAATGACAACCTGTTCCATTGTGACTCCTTAAGCCGTTTTCAGGTCGCCAACCGGACGGGCTGGCTCAACCGGGGGATAGTACGGTTCGTTATGACGCGCTTTATTACGCAGACCTTCCGGCACTTCATACAGCGGGCCAAGGTGCTGATATTGCTGTGCCATATCGAGGTATTTTGCGCTACCGAGGGTGTCCAGCCAGCGGAACGCGCCGCCGTGGAACGGAGGGAAACCCAGTCCGTAGACCAGCGCCATATCCGCTTCTGCCGGAGTGGCGATAATGCCTTCTTCCAGACAGCGGACCACTTCGTTGACCATCGGGATCATCATGCGGGCGATAATCTCTTCTTCGCTGAAATCGCGCTTCGGCTGGCTCACTTCTGCCAGCAGGTCGTCAACGGCGGCGTCTTCTTCTTTCTTCGGCTTGCCTTTACTGTCTTCTTTATAACGCCAGAAACCGAGGCCGTTCTTCTGACCAAAACGGTTGGCATCAAACAGCGCATCGATGGCATCACGGTAATCTTTCTGCATCCGCTGCGGGAAGCCTGCTGCCATCACCGCCTGAGCGTGATGCGCGGTATCAATCCCCACAACGTCCAGCAGATATGCCGGACCCATCGGCCAGCCAAACTGTTTTTCCATCACTTTGTCGATCTTGCGGAAGTCTGCGCCGTCGCGCAGCAACTGGCTGAATCCGGCGAAGTAGGGGAACAGTACACGGTTAACGAAGAAGCCGGGGCAGTCGTTTACCACAATCGGCGTCTTGCCCATCTTGCTCGCCCATGCGACGACTTTCGCGATGGTTTCGTCGGAGCTTTTCTCGCCGCGAATAATTTCTACCAACGGCATCCGGTGCACCGGGTTAAAGAAGTGCATCCCGCAGAAGTTTTCCGGACGTTCCAGCGCGTTGGCCAGTTCGCTGATAGGAATGGTTGAAGTGTTAGACGCCAGCACGGTATCCGGGCGTACTTTTTGTTCGGTTTCTGCCAGTACGGCTTTTTTCACTTTCGGGTTTTCAACAACCGCTTCTACCACAATATCCACGCGGTCAAATCCAGCGTAGTCGAGCGTTGGATGGATTGTGGAGATCACGCCAGCCAGTTTCAGACCATCGATCTTGCCGCGCTCAAGCTGCTTGTTCAGCAGTTTCGCGGCTTCGGTCATGCCGAGGGCTAACGACTTGTCGTTAATATCTTTCATGACAACCGGCACGCCTTTCCACGCAGACTGGTAAGCGATGCCGCCGCCCATAATGCCTGCGCCCAGCACCGCGGCCTGTTTCGGCGTTTCAACGTCTTTGGTGAGTTTCTTCGCTTTGCCTTTTACATATTGATCGTTAAGGAAAATGCCGACCAGTGCGCGAGCTTCGTTGGTATGCGCCAGCGGGACAAAACTTTTGTTTTCCAGATTTAATGCTTCTTCACGACCAAAACGGGCCGCAGCTTCAATGGTTTTTACTGCGGTGATGGGGGCCGGATAATGTTTCCCCGCTGTTTGTGCGACCATCCCTTTAGCGATGGTGAAGCTCATGGTGGCTTCAATCTTGCTCAGTTTTAGCGGTTCCAGCTTCGGCTGACGTTTCGCTTTCCAGTCGAGGTCGCCGTTAATAGCCTGACGTAAAATCGCCTTCGCGCCTTCAACCAGTTTTTCTGCTTTGACTACGCCATCCACCAAACCGATTTTCAGCGCCTGATCCGCGCCGACATCTTTACCGGCGGCAATGATCTCCAGCGCACTGTCAGCGCCCAGCATACGTGGCATACGTACAGAACCGCCAAAGCCCGGCATGATGCCCAGTTTGGTTTCCGGCAGACCGATGCGCAGATCCGGCGTCGCCAGACGATAATCGGTCGCCAGCACGCATTCGCAGCCACCGCCCAGCGCATAGCCGTTGACGGCGGCAATGGTCGGCACCGGCAGATCTTCCAGGCGATTAAACACGCTATTGGCAAAGTGCAGCCACTGACTTAACTGTTCTTCAGGAACGAGGAACAGGGACAAAAATTCGGTGATATCAGCACCGACGATAAAGGCTGCTTTGTTCGAACGTAGCAGCAGCCCTTTTAGATCTGATTGCTGTTCCAGCACGCCGATGGCCTCGCCGAGGCTGGCGACGGTCGCAGTGTCGAGTTTATTAACTGAACCTGGGGCATCAAATACCAGTTCGGCAATGCCATCTTCCAGCCAGTCAAGGTACAGGGTGTCGCCTTTGTAAAGCATGTCAGTCTCCTGAATCCGCAAGGTGATCTGGTCGTACCAGATGCATCGAAGTGTGTATTTTGTGTTAAAAATATGCAAATAAAAGATTAAAGAAATGCCGATCTGATCACGCTCGGCAGAAATCACGCTCTGGATGAACGATGTGCTAAGATGCGGAGACTTAAGGTCAAAAAAACAGAAGGGTAAAAAATGGAATCACTGGCCTCACTCTATAAAAATCATATAGCTACCTTACAAGAACGGACTCGCGATGCGCTGGCGCGCTTCAAACTGGATGCGTTACTTATTCACTCCGGCGAACTGTTCAACGTTTTTCTCGACGATCATCCCTATCCGTTTAAAGTGAACCCGCAATTCAAAGCGTGGGTGCCGGTAACTCAGGTGCCAAACTGCTGGCTGCTGGTGGATGGCGTGAACAAGCCGAAACTGTGGTTCTATCTGCCGGTTGATTACTGGCACAACGTCGAACCGCTGCCGACCTCCTTCTGGACTGAAGATGTAGAAGTGATCGCGCTGCCGAAAGCCGATGGCATTGGTAGCCTGCTGCCTGCTGCGCGCGGGAATATCGGTTATATCGGTCCGGTGCCGGAGCGTGCGCTGCAACTGGGTATTGAGGCCAGCAATATCAACCCGAAAGGGGTGATCGACTACCTGCATTACTACCGCTCCTTCAAAACCGAGTACGAACTGGCCTGTATGCGTGAAGCGCAGAAAATGGCGGTCAACGGTCATCGTGCGGCAGAAGAAGCGTTCCGTTCTGGCATGAGCGAGTTCGATATCAATATTGCCTATCTGACCGCGACCGGTCATCGTGATACCGACGTACCTTACAGCAACATTGTGGCGCTTAACGAACACGCTGCGGTGTTGCATTACACCAAACTGGACCACCAGGCACCGGAAGAGATGCGCAGCTTCCTGCTGGATGCCGGGGCCGAATATAACGGCTATGCGGCTGACCTGACCCGTACCTGGTCGGCAAAAAGCGATAACGAGTACGCACAGCTGGTGAAAGACGTAAATGATGAACAACTGGCGCTGATCGCCACCATGAAAGCAGGCGTCAGCTATGTGGATTACCACATCCAGTTCCATCAGCGCATCGCCAAACTGCTGCGTAAACATCAAATCATCACCGATATGAGTGAAGAAGCGATGGTCGAAAACGATCTCACCGGACCGTTTATGCCGCACGGTATCGGCCATCCGCTGGGCCTGCAGGTGCATGACGTAGCCGGTTTTATGCAGGATGATAGCGGTACGCACCTCGCGGCACCGGCAAAATATCCGTACCTGCGCTGCACCCGTATTCTCCAGCCGGGCATGGTGTTAACCATCGAACCGGGTATCTACTTCATCGAATCGCTGCTGGCACCGTGGCGTGACGGGCAGTTCAGCAAACACTTCAACTGGCAGAAAATTGAAGCACTGAAACCGTTCGGCGGCATTCGTATCGAAGACAACGTGGTGATCCACGAAAACAACGTGGAAAACATGACCCGGGATCTGAAACTGGCGTGATGGAAAGCTGGTTAATTCCTGCGGCACCTGTCACGGTCGTTGAAGAGATCAAAAAGAGCCGCTTCATAACGATGTTGGCGCATACCGATGGCGTTGAGGCGGCGAAAGCGTTTGTTGAATCGGTGCGAGCAGAACACCCCGATGCCCGCCACCATTGCGTGGCGTGGGTGGCGGGTGCGCCGGATGATTCTCAACAGCTGGGTTTCTCTGACGATGGGGAGCCGGCGGGAACGGCCGGTAAACCGATGCTCGCCCAGCTAATGGGCAGCGGCGTCGGGGAAATTACCGCTGTGGTAGTGCGCTACTACGGCGGCATATTGCTTGGCACCGGTGGGTTAGTGAAAGCGTATGGTGGCGGCGTGAATCAGGCGCTGCGCCAGCTAACGACCCAACGCAAGACGCCATTAACCGAATATACTTTGCAATGTGAATATAGTCAGTTAACCGGCATTGAAGCGTTGCTGGGGCAGTGTGACGGCAAAATTATCAACAGTGATTATCAGGCATTCGTTCTGCTGCGGGTGGCGCTTCCGGCGGCGAAAGTGGCTGAATTTTCCGCAAAGCTGGCGGATTTTAGCCGTGGTTCATTGCAATTGTTAGCGATTGAAGAATAATCCCCACTTCGTTTTGCAGAACTAAGGAAGCGGCAGAGATGCATTTTCGCGCCATTACCCGAATCGTTGGACTACTGGTCATCTTATTTTCAGGGACCATGATTATCCCTGGACTGGTAGCACTCATCTACCGGGATGGAGCGGGCCGCGCTTTTACCCAGACCTTTTTTGTCGCCCTCGCCATTGGCTCTATGCTGTGGTGGCCGAACCGTAAAGAGAAGGGCGAACTGAAATCCCGTGAGGGGTTTCTGATAGTGGTGCTGTTCTGGACCGTGCTGGGTAGTGTCGGTGCGCTCCCTTTTATCTTCTCGGAAAGCCCGAACCTCACGATTACCGATGCGTTTTTTGAATCTTTCTCTGGCCTGACCACCACGGGGGCCACTACGCTGGTGGGGCTGGATTCGCTCCCTCACGCCATCCTATTTTATCGCCAGATGCTGCAATGGTTTGGCGGGATGGGGATCATCGTGTTGGCGGTTGCGATACTGCCTATCCTCGGCGTGGGTGGGATGCAGCTCTATCGCGCAGAAATGCCCGGCCCGCTGAAAGATAACAAAATGCGCCCGCGAATTGCGGAAACGGCGAAAACCCTGTGGTTGATTTATGTCTTGCTGACCGTCGCCTGTGCGCTGGCGTTGTGGTTTGCCGGAATGGATGCCTTTGATGCCATCGGCCATAGCTTTGCGACTATCGCTATTGGCGGCTTCTCGACACATGATGCCAGTATCGGTTATTTCGACAGCCCGACTATTAACACTATCATTGCTATCTTCCTGCTGATCTCCGGCTGTAACTACGGTCTGCACTTTTCACTGTTAAGTGGGCGTAGTCTGAAGGTTTATTGGCGCGATCCGGAATTTCGCATGTTTATCGGCGTACAGTTTACGCTGGTGATTATTTGTACACTCGTACTGTGGTTTCATAATGTCTACAGTTCGGCGCTGATGACAATTAACCAGGCGTTTTTCCAGGTGGTATCGATGGCGACAACCGCCGGGTTTACGACTGACAGCATTGCCCGCTGGCCGCTCTTTTTGCCGGTACTGCTTTTATGTTCAGCTTTTATCGGCGGTTGCGCCGGGTCAACGGGCGGTGGCCTGAAAGTGATCCGCATCCTGCTGCTGTTTAAGCAGGGGAACCGTGAGCTGAAACGACTGGTGCATCCGAACGCCGTCTATAGCATTAAGCTGGGGAATCGCGCACTGCCGGAACGTATCCTCGAAGCCGTTTGGGGATTTTTCTCCGCCTATGCATTGGTGTTTATTGTCAGTATGCTGGCGATTATCGCCACGGGCGTGGATGACTTTTCTGCCTTTGCCTCAGTTGTTGCGACATTGAATAACCTGGGGCCAGGACTTGGCGTGGTTGCTGATAACTTTACCAGTATGAACCCGGTGGCTAAATGGATCCTGATTGCCAACATGCTGTTTGGTCGTCTTGAGGTCTTTACATTGCTGGTGCTCTTTACCCCGACTTTCTGGCGTGAATGATGGAGTAATACGTGAAAACATTAATTCTTTTCTCAACAAGGGACGGACAAACGCGCGAGATTGCCTCCTACCTGGCTTCGGAACTGAAAGAACTGGGGATCCAGACGGATGTCGCCAATGTGCACCGCATTGAAGAACCACAATGGGAAAACTATGACCGTGTGGTCATTGGTGCTTCTATTCGCTATGGTCACTACCACTCTGCGTTCCAGGAATTTGTCAAAAAACATGCGACGCGACTGAATTCGATGCCGAGCGCCTTTTATTCCGTAAACCTGGTGGCGCGCAAACCGGAGAAGCGTACTCCACAGACCAACAGCTACGCGCGGAAGTTTCTGATGAACTCGCAATGGCGTCCCGATCGCTGCGCGGTCATTGCCGGGGCGCTGCGTTACCCACGTTATCGCTGGTACGACCGTTTTATGATCAAGTTAATTATGAAGATGTCAGGCGGTGAAACGGATACGCGCAAAGAAGTTGTCTATACCGATTGGGAGCAGGTGGCGAATTTCGCCCGAGAAATCGCCCATTTAACCGACAAACCGACGCTGAAATAAGCATAAAGAATAAAAAATGCGCGGTCAGAAAATTATTTTAAATTTCCTCTTGTCAGGCCGGAATAACTCCCTATAATGCGCCACCACTGACACGGAACAACGGCAAACACGCCGCCGGGTCA
>NZ_JBJQJE010000021.1:0-96867 GCF_046487585.1 Escherichia sp. WS1265 | reverse complement strand
ATCCGCCTGCCGGGTCAGCAGTATGATGAGGAGTCAGGCCTGTATTACAACCGCCACCGCTATTATGACCCGCTGCAGGGGCGGTATATCACTCAGGATCCGATTGGGCTGGAAGGCGGGTGGAATCAGTATGTATATGCTTCCATACATCCAACCTATTCTATTGATCCGCTGGGCTTAATTGATAAACCTGCTCCAGTATTCAATCGAGAACTAAATTCAGATGCGTATTATCTTGCCGTAAATAATTGCTATTCATATGCTCTAAATAGGTATGGAAATCCTGGGAGTAGGATTTTTGGCGGCGGAGGATTACAACCTGGAGAATTATCTGGAAAAGAGTTTTCTAAACTCACTTGTAGTAGTATTTTTGAAGCGTCAAAAAATGATGGTGCCAAGGATTTAGATAATGGGAGTTGTCCATCTGGTTACCATAAAGCTCAATTGTTTATTCGTCCTCACAATTTTATAGGAATGGGTGGGGATTATCACTGGTATCGTCAGGATGCAAATGGCGAATGGTCTGACAAACAAGGCGTGGGTGCAATTAGATTTAGAGGAAAAGATCCCCTCCCCCCAATAGATTATCCTGAAAAGTGTGGAACGATATGTTTACCAAACTAAGTATTGCCATTTTGTTAGCATTTTCTGCATATGTTCATGCGGAAACATCAGCTCCAATATTTTTTGAAGATGTTGGCAGTATAGACTCTTGGTTTTCAATTAAATACCAAAAATATGAAAACGTGAAGGATGAACAATACCCAGAAATTCTGATTTATTATGGTGTTAAAGGTTCAGGAATAAATAGAGTTGATGGGTGGTTTTTCTCATGTGCAAAGGCTGGGAGAACTTGTAGTCTAATTTTTATGGCTAACTTTGGTGAAAGCCGCTATTTTAAACCTGCAAAAATAGCTATGAATAAGAATAATTTGATTATAAGGACGAGTGATGTAGAAATAGCATTTAAGATAACGAAATAAATATTTGTTTTAACAGTGTTTATATTTTTTAAAAAGAGAAAATGGAGTGCGATTATTGGTTTGAAATACAATTAATAGTGAGGTAATTAAGCTTTGAGAATTGTTATTTTCTAAAAATAAAAAATGCAAAAAATGAATGCAGCTCGGAAAATAGTAGAATAATTCTCGCTCAGATGAAGTTGATAATATTTTTACCAACAAAATACTTCCCCGCAAAAACTCTGCCCCACAAAATTCATTTACCATCGTCTACACTTACTCCTGTAAACCGTTCAGGAGCAGTAATGAATCAGCAACGATTTGATGAAAGCACCCTAATCCGCATCTTCGCGATTTATGAGCTATATCGACTGAAAGAACATGGCTTAACGCGCGGGGCACTCAACGATTATCACAGCCGCTATAAACTCGTCTTTCTGGCCCATTCCCAGCCCGAGTACCGCAAACTTGGCCCGTTCGTGGCAGATATTCACCGGTGGCAAAATCTGGATGACTATTACAACCAGTACCGCCAACGCGTAATTGTTTTGCTTTCTCACCCTGCCAACCGGCGTGATCATACTAACGTTTTGATGCACGTTCAGGGATATTTTCGCCCACATATTGATTCCACAGAACGCCAGCAGCTGGCGGCGCTTATCGACAGTTATCGCCGTGGCGAGCAACAGCTTCTTGCGCCGCTGATGCGTATCAAACACTATATGGCGCTTTATCCTGACGCCTGGCTTTCAGGGCAGCGTTATTTCGAACTTTGGCCGCGTGTGATTAACTTGCGCCATTCAGGAGTTTTATGACTACTCATCTGGTCTGGTTTCGCCAGGATTTACGTCTGCACGATAATCTCGCGCTGGCTGCCGCCTGCCGCAATTCGTCTGCATGCGTGCTGGCGTTGTATATCGCTACACCACGCCAGTGGGCGGCGCATAATATGTCGCCGCGTCAGGCTGAATTTATCAATGCACAACTGAACGGGCTACAAATCGCGCTGGCGGAAAAAGGCATTCCTTTGCTGTTTCATGAAGTGGATGACTTTGCCGCCAGCGTCGAAATAGTTAAACAGGTGTGCGCGGAAAATCGTGTTACCCATCTGTTTTATAACTATCAGTATGAGGTGAATGAGCGGGCGCGGGATGTGCAGGTTGAGAGAACGCTGCGTAACGTGGTGTGTGAAGGATTTGACGACAGCGTGATCCTGCCGCCGGGGGCGGTGATGACTGGCAATCATGAGATGTACAAAGTCTTTACGCCGTTTAAAAACGCCTGGCTGAAACGGCTGCGAGAAGGGATGCCGGAGTGCGTCGCTGCGCCAAAAGTACGTAGTAGCGAATCGATAGATCCCGCGCCATCCATTACGCTGAATTATCCTCGTCAGCCTTTCGATACTGCGCATTTTCCGGTGGAAGAAAAAGCGGCGATTGCGCAATTACGCCAGTTTTGCCAGAACGGTGCCGGAGAGTATGAGCAACAACGAGATTTTCCGGCAGTTGAAGGTACCAGCCGTTTGTCCGCCAGCCTGGCAACGGGCGGGTTATCGCCTCGCCAGTGTCTGCATCGCCTGTTGGCGGAACAGCCGCAGGCGCTGGACGGTGGGGCCGGTAGTGTCTGGCTTAATGAGCTGATCTGGCGCGAGTTCTACCGCCATTTGATGACGTATTACCCCTCGTTGTGTAAACATCGTCCGTTTATTGTCTGGACGGATCGTGTGCAGTGGCAGCGCAATCCCGCCCATTTTAAAGCCTGGCAAGAAGGTAAAACGGGATACCCGATTGTTGATGCTGCCATGCGTCAGCTTAACAGCACTGGCTGGATGCATAACCGGCTACGGATGATTACAGCCAGTTTTTTGGTGAAAGATTTATTGATCGACTGGCGCGAAGGCGAGCGATATTTCATGTCGCAGCTGATTGATGGTGATTTGGCAGCCAATAACGGTGGCTGGCAGTGGGCCGCTTCAACCGGAACCGATGCAGCGCCGTATTTTCGTATTTTTAACCCGACAACCCAGGGCGAGAAATTTGACCGCGAAGGCGAGTTTATCCGCCGGTGGCTACCGGAACTGCGCGATGTACCAGGGAAAGCGGTGCATGAGCCGTGGAAGTGGGTGCAGAAAGCAGGTGTGACGCTGGATTATCCGCAACCGATAGTTGATCACAAAGAGGCAAGGCTGCGAACGCTGGCAGCGTACGAAGAAGCGAGGAAAGGAGCCTGATAAAACGCAGCGAGCGTTTTATCAGGTATGGTGCTGGCCTGTTAAGATTCCAGCGCCAGCGCGCGGTTTCTGAATTTCAGCGCCTGATACAGCCAAATCATCAACACCACTCCTACACACGCCAGTGCGCCCCAGGTAATTTGATCAAATACTTCAATATATGCATTGATGGAGTAGTTGATCGCCCCGGAAGCATCAAACGAAGCTTGCGATGTCTGATCGGCAATCACGCCAGCCAGATAGTTCGCAATCGCGCCGGAAAGCAGCATATAAATGCCAGTTAATACGCCAGTCACGCCAGGGATTTCAATGCGCGTAATCTGCGACATAGCAACCGGGTCGATAAACAGTTCCGCAAAGCCCATCACCGCCAGGCCTAACACCATTAGTGGCAGAGAAGAGTGACCATACATTGCGGACCAGCGGGCGCTTAAGGTCAGAATGCAGAATCCGGCGCTCATCAGGCCAAGGCCAAGAGCAAATTTTCCCCAGATGCGCACGGTACGATTACCCGCGACACTCTCTTTTACCACCCACGCCAGGAACACACCGCACAGCATAACTGCGAAGGCATTAATCGACTGGAACATAGCAGTCGGAACGGTATAACCAAACATATCGCGGTTAACGAAGCGGTCGATATAAAGGCTAATCGAGCTACCCCCCTGTTGTGCGAAGGCCCAGAACAACATACTGAAGAAGGTGAGCGTCACAATCAGCCCCAGCTCCTTACGCTGTTTCTGGTTTTCTGCTTTGCGATAAATTTTTGCCAATACACCCAGGCCAATAATAGTCGCGACAATTAAGGCGTATACCGACCACTCTTTCCAGAACAGTACGGTAATCAGCGCAGGCGTTGCCACCAGCAGAACCAGCAGCCATCCCCAGTTGGGCAGGAGAAAGTTTGTCGCACGCAGTACCTTTTTGTTAACGCCACGGGTATGTGTGAAATGACGATTGCCACATAAGAAGATAACCAGACCCGCGATCATGCCAACCGCCGCCAGACCAAAACCCATCGCCCAACTGTACTCTTCCTGGGCGTAGCCACAGGCGATAGGTGCGATAATAGACCCCACATTACCCGCCGCATACATCAGCGAGAAGCCGCCATCACGACGCGGATCGGTTGGCTCATACAGCTCGCCGAGCAGGCAACTGACGTTGGATTTAAACAGACCATAGCCACAAACGATAATCGCCAGGGACAGATAGAGGAATGACGGATGGATCTCACTGGCACCCAGCACCACATGACCGATCGCCATCAACAACGCCCCCAGCATCACCGCCATGCGATTACCGAGAACTTTATCCGCCAAAAAGCCACCGAGGATTGGCGTGACATACACCAGCGAACAGTAGGCGCTAAATAACTCGTAGGCGTGAGTATCGTTGTATTTTAGTTGATTGGTGAGATAGAGAATCAGCAGGGCACGCATGCCGTAAAAGCTAAAATATTCCCAGATTTGCAGCGCAACGACATAGTAAATAGCGCGCGGCTGTGATGCGTGTTTATTCATAATAATTCCACAATTGACTGCAACGTCACGTAATAGTTGCGCGGCGTGCTTGTGTTTCCTTAAAGTTAAAACTTTGATACAGATCTGATTATTTATGCAATATGCTGTCTGATTGCATAAATATACATTAGCTGAAGCGTGATGATATAAACAATTTGCGTCTTTTGGCGTCGGGTTTGTTTCTTAATATGTCAAAAGATTGGCTATCGACGAACAGGCGAGGTAACGCTATGTTAACGGTGTAGCTATCAGAATACGGAAGGCGCGAAGATGAAAAACACCGAACTGGAACAACTGATTAACGAAAAACTGAACAGCGCGGCGATTAGTGATTACGCGCCGAATGGTTTGCAGGTGGAAGGCAAAGAGACGGTGCAAAAAATTGTTACCGGTGTCACTGCCAGCCAGGCTTTGCTCGATGAGGCAGTGCGTCTGGGCGCGGATGCGGTCATTGTGCATCATGGCTACTTCTGGAAAGGCGAATCTCCGGTCATTCGCGGCATGAAGCGTAACCGTTTAAAAACGTTGCTGGCAAATGATATCAACCTGTATGGCTGGCATTTGCCGCTTGACGCACATCCTGAGCTGGGCAATAACGCACAGCTGGCGGCGTTACTGGGGATCACGGTCATGGGCGAAATTGAGCCGTTGGTGCCGTGGGGCGAACTGACCATGCCTGTGCCGGGACTGGAACTAGCCTCCTGGATTGAAGCGCGTCTGGGACGTAAGCCGTTATGGTGTGGCGATACCGGACCTGAGGTGGTCCAGCGCGTTGCCTGGTGCACGGGCGGCGGGCAAAGTTTTATCGATAGCGCCGCGCGTTTTGGCGTGGATGCTTTTATTACTGGCGAAGTTTCTGAACAGACCATTCATTCAGCCCGCGAGCAGGGATTGCATTTTTATGCTGCGGGTCACCATGCCACTGAACGTGGTGGTATTCGCGCGTTGAGCGAGTGGCTGAATGAAAATACCGATCTTGATGTGACCTTTATTGATATTCCTAATCCTGCATAACGAATAATCAGAGGGATCGAAAGTGCAACGAGCGCGTTGTTATCTGATAGGTGAAACGGCGGTAGTGCTGGAACTGGAACCGCCGGTGACGCTGGCTAGCCAGAGACGGATCTGGCGACTGGCACAGCGTCTGGTGGATATGCCGAATGTGGTTGAAGCCATTCCCGGCATGAACAATATCACGGTGATTTTGCGTAATCCTGAGTCGCTGGCGCTGGATGCCATAGAGCGTTTGCAACGCTGGTGGGAGGAGAGTGAGGCGCTGGAGCCGGAGTCTCGCTTTATTGAAATTCCGGTGGTTTACGGTGGTGCAGGCGGACCGGATTTAGCGGTGGTCGCGGCGCATTGTGGGTTGAGTGAGAAACAGGTTGTTGAATTGCACTCCTCCGTGGAATACGTGGTCTGGTTTTTAGGTTTTCAACCGGGCTTCCCGTATCTCGGGAGTTTGCCGGAACAACTACACACGCCACGGCGCGCTGAACCGCGCTTGCTCGTTCCGGCAGGTTCTGTCGGGATCGGCGGGCCGCAGACTGGTGTTTATCCGCTGGCAACGCCGGGTGGCTGGCAGTTGATTGGTCATACCTCACTCAGCCTGTTTGATCCGGCGCGTGACGAACCCATCTTATTACATCCGGGAGACAGCGTGCGCTTTGTACCGCAGAAGGAGGGAGTATGCTGAAGATTATTCGTGCGGGCATGTATACCACTGTGCAGGATGGCGGTCGTCACGGTTTTCGCCAGTCGGGTATCAGCCACTGCGGCGCACTGGATATGCCTGCGTTACGCATTGCTAACCTGCTGGTGGGTAATGACGCCAATGCCCCCGCGCTGGAGATAACGCTCGGTCAGTTAACGGTAGAGTTCGAAACTGATGGTTGGTTTGCCCTGACGGGGGCAGGTTGCGAAGCGCGGCTGGATGATAATGCCGTCTGGACTGGCTGGCGCTTGCCGATGAAAGCAGGCCAGCGTTTAACGCTTAAACGCCCGCAGCACGGGATGCGCAGTTATCTGGCGGTCGCGGGTGGTATTGATGTTCCGCCGGTAATGGGGTCATGCAGTACCGATCTCAAAGTGGGGATTGGTGGGCTGGAAGGCCGTTTACTGAAGGATGGTGACCGACTCCCGATGGGTAAATCGAAGCGTGATTTTATGGAAGCGCAGGGCGTTAAACAGTTGCTGTGGGGCAACCGCATTCGCGCCTTGCCGGGGCCGGAATATCATGAGTTCGATCGCGCCTCGCAGGATGCATTCTGGCGTTCGCCCTGGCAGCTTAGTCCGCAAAGTAACCGCATGGGCTATCGCTTACAGGGGCAAATTTTAAAACGCACCACCGATCGCGAACTGTTATCTCACGGTTTGTTGCCGGGTGTGGTGCAAGTGCCGCATAACGGTCAGCCGATTGTATTGATGAACGACGCACAGACCACCGGTGGTTATCCGCGTATTGCCTGTATCATTGAGGCTGATATGTACCATCTGGCGCAAATTCCGCTCGGTCAGCCGATTCATTTTGTCCAGTGTTCACTGGAAGAGGCACTGAAAGCGCGGCAAGATCAACAACGTTATTTCGAACAATTAGCGTGGCGGCTGCACAATGAAAATTGACCTTAACGCCGATCTGGGCGAAGGCTGTGCCAGCGACGCAGAGCTATTAACGCTGGTTTCATCTGCCAATATTGCCTGTGGATTTCATGCAGGCGATGCGCAAATCATGCAGGCTTGCGTGCGTGAAGCAATAAAAAATGGTGTCGCGATTGGCGCTCACCCGAGTTTTCCCGACCGGGAAAATTTTGGTCGCAGTGCCATGCAGCTGCCGCCAGAAACCGTTTACGCCCAGACGCTGTATCAAATTGGCGCGCTGGCAGCGATTACCCGTGCGCAAGGGGGCGTAATGCGTCATGTCAAACCGCACGGCATGTTATACAACCAGGCGGCGAAAGAGGCACAACTGGCAGACGCCATCGCCAGAGCGGTATACGCTTGCGATCCGTCATTGATTCTCGTCGGGCTGGCGGGAAGCGAGCTGATTCGTGCAGGCAAGCGATATGGTCTGATAACGCGCGAGGAAGTGTTTGCCGATCGCGGTTATCAGGCTGACGGCTCGCTGGTGCCGCGAAGCCAGCCAGGCGCGTTGATTGAAAACGAAGAACAGGCGCTGGCGCAAACGTTGGAGATGGTGCAACACGGCAGAGTCAAAAGTATCAACGGCGAATGGGCAACGGTCACGGCGCAAACGGTCTGCCTGCATGGCGATGGAGAACACGCACTGGCATTCGCCCGCCGACTACGCTTTACATTTGCCGAAAAGGGGATTGTTGTCGCAGCATAACCCCGCTTAATAAAGAATGAAAAAAGGATATCACCATGCCTGAAGGCCCGGAGATCCGCCGTGCAGCGGATAACCTGGAGGCGGCGATCAAAGGCAAACCACTAACTGATGTCTGGTTTGCCTTCCCGCAGTTAAAATCTTATCAATCACAACTTATCGGTCAACACGTTACCCATGTGGAAACGCGTGGTAAGGCGTTGTTAACTCATTTTTCCAACGAATTAACGCTCTACAGCCATAATCAGCTTTACGGCGTCTGGCGCGTGGTTGATACCGGCGAAGAGCCGCAGACTACGCGAGTATTGCGGGTAAAACTGCAAACGGTTGACAAAACCATTCTGCTTTATAGCGCCTCGGATATTGAGATGTTGAGGCCGGAACAACTGACCACGCATCCGTTTTTACAACGCGTTGGTCCCGATGTGCTGGATCCGAATCTGACGCCGGAGGTGGTAAAGGAACGGTTATTGTCGCCGCGCTTTCGTAACCGTCAGTTTGCTGGATTACTGCTCGATCAGGCGTTTCTGGCTGGGCTTGGCAATTATTTGCGGGTGGAGATCCTCTGGCAGGTTGGGTTGACTGGAAATCATAAAGCGAAAGATCTCAATGCGGCGCAACTGGATGCACTCGCACACGCGTTACTGGATATTCCTCGATTTTCCTACGCTACGCGGGGGCAGGTGGATGAGAATAAACATCATGGGGCGCTGTTTCGCTTTAAGGTTTTTCATCGTGATGGCGAACTGTGCGAACGCTGTGGCGGCATCATTGAGAAAACCACGCTGTCATCTCGCCCGTTTTACTGGTGCCCTGGCTGTCAGCACTAGGCCGACCGTTTCGGCGCATAGGTTGAAATAAACCGCGCAATGGCAGGTCCCGTCAGCAAAATACTGAACAGGCGCAGGGTTTGCATCGCCATAATGAGCGCCATATCGGCATTGCTCCCTGCGGCGATGACCGCCACGGTATCAAGCCCGCCGGGGCTGGTGGCGAGGTAGGCAGTCATAAAATCAATGTGCATAAACCGGGTCAGTCCCCACGCCATACCTGCACAAATAGCTAGCAGAGCAAAAATCGACAGCAAGATTTGTGGCAGCGGGCGCAATGCCCGCAGTAAGATTTGCTTATCGAAACCAAGACCAATCCGCCAGCCAATTGCCATATACGCCATCGCCAGCAGCCATTCTGGTAGTTCGATGGTGATGAGCTGACCAGACTGGAGCACTGCGCCCGCCAGCATCGGGATGAGCATCGTGCCGGAAGGAAGACGTAGCAAGCATCCCACCGTACCGGCAACGACCGCGAGCAAAATCGTAAGCAGGAGATTAATGCTCACTGGCGGGAACCAGACGATCTGCTGGTTAACCGCTTCAGCGTTATCGCCCAGCATCATGCGGGTGACCAGAACAGCGGCCCCCGCGACGAACAGCACTCGCAGATATTGCATAAACGCCACCAGGCGAATATCTGCGCCGTAATCTTGCGCCATAGCGACCATTGCCGCCGCGCCGCCAGGAGAAGAACCCCAGGCACCGGTATTTCCAGGCAGTGAGCTATAGCGCACCAATAACCAACCCACGATGGTGCTGGAAAGTAACGTCACCAGTAAAATAGCTAACACAATCGGCCAGTTCACCGCCAGCGTGGTCAGGATCGAACCGGTCAGGTTTTGCGCAATCATGCAGCCAAGAATGGCCTGCGCGGCGAGAAAAGCGGAGCGGGGGAGTTGCAGGGTAACCCCGCGCATACTGAAGATGATCCCGGCGATCATCGGCCCAAGTAATAGCGCCGCCGGGAGATGTAATCCGAGGAAGCCAATAGAAAGGAGAAATGAGAGCACACATAACATTCCCCACTGCAAAACTGGCATCCTTCGCTCCCTCATTATTTTTTCTTTGGTGTATCGATACAGCATAAAGAAAGCCGGGCCAGGAAAAAATAACAGCAATCAAGGAAAAGGGGAAAATCAGCAATTTTCTGAAAGAGAGGCCCTTTACTGACTGCAAAGGGCATCATGATAAATTAGTTATAGTTAATCTTAAAAAGCACCACTGTATCGAAGGGACCCGCTTCGATGGGGGTGCCGGGAATGGACGAAAGTTCAGCCGTATAGGTTTTTTCGTAGATCAACATATCGCTGGTGAAATCAGCATATTCGCTGTATTTGTTGAAAGTATAGGGTGAAGAATTTTCATCCAGCAAACGGAGCTTCAGTCCATTACCAATCAGCAGTGCTTTATCCTCTTCAATCAATGTTTCTTCGGTATAAAACGAAGAGCTGACCTTAAATCCGTCGGTGCACTGGTCATTTTGTGATTTTGTCGTCTTAATACTGAATGTTTTCGACATTGTGTGGCGGCGAATATCCAGCAGGTTAAATTTACCAAAATCAATCACCTGTGTTTCTGGTGAAATAGAAAAATTGACGCTGCAATCCAGTACACGAATGTTTTCCAGACCAGTAATATGGTATTTCAGGTTTTGGGCGGTAGGGTCTTCGTTAACGCTACCGGCACCATCAAATTGCACGACGATATAGTCGCTAAGCGTACTTTGATAATCATGCGGAGGCATTTCTCGTATTTTGACGTATAACCGCATGCGAGCGAGAAAGGTACGCGACATATGAATATTAGCGGGATCGCCCGAGCAAATTTTGTTCTGCCATCCCATCGCGATGATCTGCTCAGGGGTATAAATGTCAATGTTCTTACTGTCGATACACTGGTTAGTGTCGACGCGGCTTTTTCCCTGGTTGGCGTCATAATCAACGCCATTGTAAGTTACGCCGAGTTGATAATAGCGATCCTGCACCCCCGGGTAGGGGTTTACCCATGCGTAGACATGTTCGCTTTCAAAGTTGCCGTTGGTATTGTTGTCACAATAGACGGGAATTTTAATATCGTCAGATTCCCAGATCTTATCGCCGGGTTTGGCATTACCTGGCACAGCAAAGGGTTGAATCGCTTCCGATTTTTCTACCGTTCCGCCGGAAGTACCAAAATAGCAGTTCAGCGCTAGCGCAGACTTCAATGGCAGAAATAACAGACAGATGACGAGCAACAATCCTTTGCCAGTACTCATTTCTTCGCCTCCACTGCTTGTAAACGGCAATGTCCGTTGCAATTGAGCGTCGTCATGCGTAACGCGCCGTAATCATCCATATAACCGAGATAAAACTGACTGCCGCTATAACTTCCGGTGTTTGTAATTACTGTACTAAAAGGCGCAACTATCACGGTTTTGAAGCCCGGGAGAACACCTTGCTCATTTCGTCCCAGGTAGGCGATTGTCAGGTAATAGCCGGTCGGGTTTTTTAAGTTAAGTTGATTGCCCTGCTGGCTGACTTGTAACTGTAGCTCGACTTTTTCTCCTGCTTTCTTGCGTAACGCGGACGGTCTCCAGAACACCTTGATACGACTCTGGATAGCGACCTGCAGAACGGCATGGCCGCTGTTTTTTTCTGGGGAGGGAGGAATTTCACGCATATTGTAGAAAAATAGCGTTTCGCGATCGCCAGGTAATTTCGCGGTCGAGGCTTGCTTGACTATCCGCACCTGCGTTGTTGCTTTCGGTTCCAGACGTTGTATCGGTGGCAGGGCGACCAGAAGATCGTCGCTTTTCTCCCCTTTTTCATTTTCGAGCCAGGAATAAGCGAGGTAGGGGAGTTTATCGCTACGATTATCCACTCGCAGGCTGGTGGCTTTATCATTAGCGTTAAACACAATGCGAGTGCGATCGGGTTGTAGCGCAGCGTAGCTGCACAGACTGGCAATCAACAACAAAAGGGGAAGTCCTTTCATAAATGTCATTTTTCATTTCCTTAATTAATGACAAGGTAAAATCAGGCGATTTGCGGTGTCTTCCATATGTTCAGGAAGATGGATCGAGCAACGCTGGCTATCACCCCAGATCACGGTAAATTGTTGATTTTCAGCGACTCCACTTAACCAGGCGTGTCCTTCCTCGCCAACCATTCCCACGCTAATGCCGCTATCCTCCTGGCGGATATCCGCACCGAGGGGAGGGAACTGACCGCTGGCGTTGCGAATGATGACGTTAACGTCTTTACCGGAACGGGAAGCCAGCGATTTGTAACCTATCGCGCCTTCAATCCACGTTTCTTTGATAACGTTATCTGCCACTGTTACGCCGTCGGGTAAATCATTCATGTTCACCGCCACGGTGGAAGGCTGATAACTGGAAATCAACGGCACCACCGCAATGCCAAAATGGTTGGTGTAGTCGAGATTGCCCTGAACCGGAATATCTGCCACGCCATCGGTACTGACCATCAGACGTGGTTCATTGGTGGAGCTGCGACGATGGAACGCCGCACCATATTGAGTTGCCGTGAAAGAACCGCTCCAGCTGCTGCTGACGGAACTGTAATCATTGGCGGCATAGGTACCAGAAATATCCCACTCACCCGCTGAACTCAGGTGCTGATAGTTACCGCTCACCTGGGCTCCATTATCCGGACGGTCGGATTGCAGTCCGGTAGACATGCCCCAGCTATTACGTTCATCTAACGTATCATTCCACGACATGCGGTGCGTGGTGCTGTGACTACTGTTTTGCATGTCATAACCGACCCGCCCCCCGTTACCGAAGGGGAGCGAAATCGACAGGTAAATCTGATTGTCGCGATCTTTATCTTCGTAATGGGTTGTATTGAATGACGTCGAGATCGAGATATCTCTCCAGTTACCAATATCAACATTAAAACCCGCCGTGATGTTGGCGGTCGTGGAGGCGTCTGCATTCCACCAGGTTTGATGCAGCAGGTTGGCGTACAGATTGAGGTTCAGTGGGGTAATCGGTTGCCCCACAGATAAGCTGATCGTCTGTTTTTCGTCCTGCGCATCGTTGTCGTTGTATTTGTGATCCAGATAGTTGGCGTAGCTGTGAAAATGACGATCTGAGAAGCGATAAGCGGCGAGCGAAATCGTGCTGTTAGTGGCATCCACTTGTTTGCTGTAATTAAAGCGGTAACTTAAGCCCCGCTCGTCCTGCTGAGTATCAAACTGACTACTGGCCCAGGTGACATCAAACGACAATGCACCAAGCCAGAGCATATTTTGCCCGATACCCATTGCGGCAGAATGGTAGTCGTCACCCGAAATCAGCAGGCCGCCGTGCAGCGAGGTATTTGACAGCATCCCCCAGGAAACTTCATTGCTAAAAAAGGTTTCATTTTCAGTTTGATGTGACATGGAGGGCCGTGGCTGACCCGCGGTCAATTTATAGCGAACCTGTCCCTGGCGAGTCAGGAAGGGCGTCGATGCTGCCGAAACCTGGAAATTGTTCACCCGACCATCTTCTTCCGTCACTTTGACATCCAGCGTGCCCTGAACAGACTGATTGAGGTCATCAATAATAAACGGACCTGGTAGGACTTTTTTCTGGTAAATAACTCGCCCTGAGTGACTCACGGTGACGGTGGCGTTGGTTTGTGCAATGCCGCTGATTTGTGGGGCGTAGCCGCGTAGCTCCCACGGTAACATCCGATCGTCACTTGCCAGTGCCGCGCCGGTATAAGAAAAGCCGTCGAAAATATTGGAACTGAAATCCGTTTCACCAAGGGTTAATTTTGAACCTAATTGCGGTAATGGACGAAAAAGATAGGTGCGCGATATTCCGCCTGACTGGTCATGGTTATCTTCGCTATCGGTCTTATTAAGCTGGTAATCACTGCGTAAGCGCCATGCCCCGGCGTTAATTCCAGCGGTACCGTAGGCGTTCAGGTTAGTGCTGTTGCTACCATCCTGTGGGCGGTAGCTGCTAGCAAACAGGTTGTAGTCCATCAGGACGCCGGCGACACCTTCTTTCCATGTTGAGGGGGGAGTCCAGTTATCTGAGTGCCACGCCAGCCAGGCTTGTGGAATAGTGATATTCAGTTGCTGGCTAGCCTGATCAAAAATGAAGAGAATTTCAGGCCGGGAGCTAAAATCGACGCACTGGTTTAACCGTGGTAACGACTGACGAACTTCAGGTTTTAAACCAAATTTATCTACCAGTAAATCATTAATACACGGAATGGTTTGGTCACCGTTCTTTTTCCAGTCAATTTTTTGTCCGTTACTGATTTGGTTGTTATTTACTGCAACGCTAACAAAATATTCACCGGGAGCAATGCCCCCTTTTTCCTTTAATAATGAAATATCAATGCGATCTCGCATCGATTTATCGAGGACATTCAGGTTGAATTCGACCGCCAATGCGGAAGGTATCGCCATGACCAGGCAGGATATAAAAGAGAGTCGATAAATATTCACGGTGTCCATACCTGATAAATATTTGAAGAAAGGCGGCGATGACGCCGCCAAAGTGATACTTATTTATAATCCAGTACGTAGGTCGCATTCGCCGTAACTGCGCCTGGTGTTACGGGCGTAGCCTGATCAATTTGTTCCATCCACGCAAAGAAATTTAACGTTTGTTCGCTGGAGGTTGGTGCCAGGTCGATATCTGGAGTAGCGGTGCCTAAAACGATATTGCTTTGATCTTTATTCATTAAACGCACGCCGACACCGGTCGCTTCACCCGTGCTGGTGTTGTTGAGAATCGGATCTGCGCCGGTGGTTTTCGCTGAGCTGTCAAAGGTGACTGCAACTTTAGAAATCTTGCCGCCGGAACCGTTGTTGGAGTTTTCCAGATCGCAGTTGACTAAGCGCAGGTCGACAGCAACGGCATCGCTGTGATGCGACTGATTAATGTGGCTGGTGGTCACCTGACCGAGTTCAACCTCTTTATCAATATCATCCTGATGTATTTCACACGGTGCTTCAATAACTTCACCTTTAAAGTGAATTTCACCGGATCCTTCATCAGCCGCATAAACAGGTGCTGTGAATAGCAGAGATATGGCCAGTGCGGCCAATGTTTTTTGTCCTTTAAACATAGCTGAGTCCTTTAAATAATGAGATAGAGTGTTGCGAGGCAAGAATATATTAACTGACAGTTGAATGTATTTGGTTTTATTTAACAATATTAAAAATCTTGTTATATAAAGAATGGAATAATTGAGTGTATAAATTTATTGTTTAATGAGATGAAAGATGGGGTGGGATGGATATGCATAATTTTCATTGGGTTAACAATGCTACCGGCAGGAAAGTATAAAAATAAACTTATCATTCTGCTCAGTATGTGACTTGTCACATTTTTTCACCTTATTAATGGGTATTTGCATCTGGTTTAATTTTTACAATTTATTATGTTCAGCCATATAAAAAAGAACCCGCTCTATTAAAGGCGGGTCCGGAAAGTAAACGGCTTAGCAATCAACCATTAACGCTTGATATCGCTTTTAAAGTCGCGTTTTTCATATCCTGTATACAGTTGACGCGGACGGGCAATCTTCATACCGTCACTGTGCATTTCGCTCCAGTGGGCGATCCAGCCAACGGTACGTGCCATAGCGAAGATCACGGTGAACATAGAAGACGGAATACCCATCGCTTTCAGGATGATACCAGAGTAGAAATCGACGTTCGGGTAGAGTTTCTTCTCGATAAAGTACGGGTCGTTCAGCGCGATGTTTTCCAGCTCCATAGCCACTTCCAGCAGGTCATCTTTGGTACCCAGCTCTTTCAGCACTTCATGGCAGGTTTCACGCATTACGGTGGCGCGCGGGTCGTAATTTTTGTACACGCGGTGGCCGAAGCCCATCAGGCGGAAAGAGTCATTTTTGTCTTTCGCACGACGAACAAATTCCGGAATGTGTTTAACGGAGCTGATTTCTTCCAGCATTTTCAGCGCCGCTTCGTTAGCACCACCGTGCGCAGGTCCCCACAGTGAAGCAATACCTGCTGCGATACAGGCAAACGGGTTCGCCCCCGAAGAGCCAGCGGTACGCACGGTGGAGGTGGAGGCGTTCTGTTCATGGTCAGCGTGCAGGATCAAAATACGGTCCATAGCACGTTCCAGAATCGGATTAACTTCATACGGTTCGCACGGCGTGGAGAACATCATATTCAGGAAGTTACCTGCATAGGAGAGATCGTTGCGCGGGTAAACAAATGGCTGACCAATGGAATACTTGTAACACATCGCGGCCATGGTCGGCATTTTCGACAGCAGGCGGAACGCGGCAATTTCACGATGACGAGGATTGTTAACATCCAGCGAGTCGTGATAGAACGCCGCCAGCGCGCCGGTAATACCACACATGACTGCCATTGGATGCGAGTCGCGACGGAAAGCATGGAACAGACGGGTAATCTGCTCGTGGATCATGGTATGACGGGTCACCGTAGTTTTAAATTCGTCATACTGTTCCTGCGTCGGTTTTTCACCATTCAGCAGGATGTAACAAACTTCCAGGTAGTTAGAATCGGTCGCCAGCTGATCGATCGGGAAACCGCGGTGCAGCAAAATACCTTCATCACCATCAATAAAAGTAATTTTAGATTCGCAGGATGCGGTTGAAGTGAAGCCTGGGTCAAAGGTGAATACACCTTTTGAACCGAGAGTACGGATATCAATAACATCTTGACCCAGCGTGCCTTTCAGCACATCCAGTTCAACAGCTGTATCCCCGTTGAGGGTGAGTTTTGCTTTTGTATCAGCCATTTAAGGTCTCCTTAGCGCCTTATTGCGTAAGACTGCCGGAACTTAAATTTGCCTTCGCACATCAACCTGGCTTTACCCGTTTGTTATTTGGCTCGCCGCTCTGCGAAAGAGGGGAAAACCTGGGTACAGAGCTCTGGGCGCTTGCAGGTAAAGGATCCATTGATGACGAATAAATGGCGAATCAAGTACTTAGCAATCCGAATTATTAAACTTGTCTACCACTAATAACTGTCCCGAATGAATTGGTCAATACTTCCACACTGTTACATAAGTTAATCTTAGGTGAAATACCGACTTCATAACTTTTACGCATTATATGCTTTTCCTGGTAATGTTTGTAACAACTTTGTTGAATGATTGTCAAATTAGATGGTTAAAAATTAAATAAATGTTGTTATCGTGACCTGGATCACTGTTCAGGATAAAACCCGACAAACTATATGTAGGTTAATTGTAATGATTTTGTGAACGGCCTATACTGCCGCCAGGTCTCCGGAACACCCTGCAATCCCGAGCCACCCAGCGTTGTAACGTGTCGTTTTCGCATCTGGAAGCAGTGTTTTGCATGACGCGCAGTTATAGAAAGGACGCTGTCTGACCCGCAAGCAGACCGGAGGAAGGAAATCCCGACGTCTCCAGGTAACAGAAAGTTAACCTCTGTGCCCGTAGTCCCCAGGGAATAATAAGAACAGCATGTGGGCGTTATTCATGATAAGAAATGTGAAAAAACAAAGACCTGTTAATCTGGACCTACAGACCATCCGGTTCCCCATCACGGCGATAGCGTCCATTCTCCATCGCGTTTCCGGTGTGATCACCTTTGTTGCAGTGGGCATCCTGCTGTGGCTTCTGGGTACCAGCCTCTCTTCCCCTGAAGGTTTCGAGCAAGCTTCCGCGATTATGGGCAGCTTCTTCGTCAAATTTATCATGTGGGGCATCCTTACCGCTCTGGCGTATCACGTCGTCGTAGGTATTCGCCACATGATGATGGATTTTGGCTATCTGGAAGAAACATTCGAAGCGGGTAAACGCTCCGCCAAAATCTCCTTTGTTATTACTGTCGTGCTTTCACTTCTCGCAGGAGTCCTCGTATGGTAAGCAACGCCTCCGCATTAGGACGCAATGGCGTACATGATTTCATCCTCGTTCGCGCTACCGCTATCGTCCTGACGCTCTACATCATTTATATGGTCGGTTTTTTCGCTACCAGTGGCGAACTGACATATGAAGTCTGGATCGGTTTCTTCGCCTCTGCGTTCACCAAAGTGTTCACCCTGCTGGCGCTGTTTTCTATCTTGATCCATGCCTGGATCGGCATGTGGCAGGTGTTGACCGACTACGTTAAACCGCTGGCCTTGCGCCTGATGCTGCAACTGGTGATTGTCGTTGCTCTGGTGGTTTACGTGATTTATGGATTCGTTGTGGTGTGGGGTGTGTGATGAAATTGCCAGTCAGAGAATTTGATGCAGTTGTGATTGGTGCCGGCGGCGCAGGTATGCGCGCGGCGCTGCAAATTTCCCAGAGCGGTCAGACCTGTGCGCTGCTCTCTAAAGTCTTCCCGACCCGTTCCCATACCGTTTCTGCGCAAGGCGGCATTACCGTTGCGCTGGGTAATACCCATGAAGATAACTGGGAATGGCATATGTACGACACCGTAAAAGGTTCGGACTATATCGGTGACCAGGACGCGATTGAATATATGTGTAAAACCGGGCCGGAAGCGATTCTGGAACTGGAACATATGGGCCTGCCGTTCTCGCGTCTTGATGATGGTCGTATCTATCAACGTCCGTTTGGCGGTCAGTCGAAAAACTTCGGCGGCGAGCAGGCGGCACGTACTGCGGCGGCAGCTGACCGTACCGGTCACGCACTGTTGCACACCCTTTATCAGCAGAACCTGAAAAACCACACCACCATTTTCTCCGAGTGGTATGCGCTGGATCTGGTGAAAAACCAGGATGGCGCGGTGGTCGGTTGTACCGCACTGTGCATCGAAACTGGTGAAGTGGTTTACTTCAAAGCTCGCGCTACCGTGCTGGCGACTGGCGGGGCAGGGCGTATTTATCAGTCCACTACCAACGCCCACATTAACACTGGCGACGGCGTCGGCATGGCTATCCGTGCAGGCGTACCAGTGCAGGATATGGAAATGTGGCAGTTCCACCCGACTGGTATTGCCGGTGCGGGCGTACTGGTCACCGAAGGGTGCCGTGGTGAAGGCGGTTATCTGCTGAACAAACATGGCGAACGCTTTATGGAGCGTTATGCGCCGAACGCCAAAGACCTGGCGGGCCGTGACGTGGTGGCGCGTTCCATCATGATCGAAATCCGTGAAGGTCGCGGCTGTGATGGTCCGTGGGGGCCACACGCAAAACTGAAACTTGACCACCTGGGTAAAGAAGTTCTCGAATCCCGTCTGCCGGGTATTCTGGAACTCTCCCGTACCTTCGCTCACGTTGATCCGGTGAAAGAGCCGATTCCGGTTATCCCAACCTGTCACTACATGATGGGCGGTATTCCGACCAAAGTGACCGGTCAGGCGCTGACGGTGAACGAGAAAGGCGAAGATGTGGTTGTTCCGGGGCTGTTTGCCGTTGGTGAAATCGCTTGTGTATCGGTACACGGTGCTAACCGTCTGGGCGGCAACTCGCTGCTGGACCTGGTAGTATTTGGTCGTGCGGCAGGTCTGCATCTGCAAGAGTCTATCGCCGAGCAGGGCGCACTGCGCGATGCCAGCGAGTCTGATGTTGAAGCGTCTCTGGATCGCCTGAACCGCTGGAACAACAACCGTAACGGTGAAGATCCGGTGGCGATCCGTAAAGCACTGCAAGAATGTATGCAGCATAACTTCTCGGTCTTCCGTGAAGGTGATGCGATGGCGAAAGGGCTTGAGCAGTTGAAAGTTATCCGCGAGCGTCTGAAAAATGCCCGTCTGGATGATACTTCCAGCGAGTTCAACACCCAGCGCGTTGAGTGCCTGGAACTGGATAACCTGATGGAAACAGCGTATGCAACGGCTGTTTCTGCTAACTTCCGTACCGAAAGCCGTGGCGCGCATAGCCGCTTCGATTTCCCGGATCGTGATGATGAAAACTGGCTGTGCCACTCCCTGTATCTGCCAGAGTCGGAATCCATGACGCGCCGAAGCGTCAACATGGAACCGAAACTGCGCCCGGCATTCCCGCCGAAGATTCGTACTTACTAATGCGGAGACAGGAAAATGAGACTCGAGTTTTCAATTTATCGCTATAACCCGGATGTTGATGATGCTCCGCGTATGCAGGATTACACCCTGGAAGCGGATGAAGGTCGCGACATGATGCTGCTGGATGCGCTTATCCAGCTGAAAGAGAAAGATCCCAGCCTGTCGTTCCGCCGCTCCTGCCGTGAAGGTGTGTGCGGTTCCGACGGTCTGAACATGAACGGCAAGAATGGTCTGGCCTGTATTACCCCGATTTCGGCACTCAACCAGCCGGGCAAGAAGATTGTGATTCGCCCGCTGCCAGGTTTACCGGTGATCCGCGATTTGGTGGTAGACATGGGACAATTCTATGCGCAATATGAGAAAATTAAGCCTTACCTGTTGAATAATGGACAAAATCCGCCAGCTCGCGAGCATTTACAGATGCCAGAGCAGCGCGAAAAACTCGACGGGCTGTATGAATGTATTCTCTGCGCATGTTGTTCAACCTCTTGTCCGTCTTTCTGGTGGAATCCCGATAAGTTTATCGGCCCGGCAGGCTTGTTAGCGGCATATCGTTTCCTGATCGATAGCCGTGATACCGAGACTGACAGCCGCCTCGACGGTTTGAGCGATGCATTCAGTGTATTCCGCTGTCACAGCATCATGAACTGCGTCAGTGTATGTCCGAAGGGGCTGAACCCGACGCGCGCCATCGGCCATATCAAGTCGATGTTGTTGCAACGTAATGCGTAATTAAATGTTGATGCCGGGGTAATCCCCCGGCTATTCAGGAAATCTTTAAAAACTGCCCCTGACACTAAGACAGTTTTTAAAGGTTCCTTCGCGAGCCACTACGTAGACAAGAGCTCGCAAGTGAACCCCGGCACGCACATCACTGTGCGTGGTAGTATCCACGGCGAAGTAAGCATAAAAAAGATGCTTAAGGGATCACGATGCAGAACAGCGCTTTGAAAGCCTGGTTGGACTCTTCTTACCTCTCTGGCGCAAACCAGAGCTGGATAGAACAGCTCTATGAAGACTTCTTAACCGATCCTGACTCGGTTGACGCTAACTGGCGTTCGACGTTCCAGCAGTTACCTGGTACGGGAGTCAAACCGGATCAATTCCACTCTCAAACGCGTGAATATTTCCGCCGCCTGGCGAAAGACGCTTCACGTTACTCTTCAACGATCTCCGACCCTGACACCAATGTGAAGCAGGTTAAAGTCCTGCAGCTCATTAACGCATACCGCTTCCGTGGTCACCAGCATGCGAATCTCGATCCGCTGGGACTGTGGCAGCAAGATAAAGTGGCCGATCTGGATCCGTCTTTCCACGATCTGACCGAAGCAGACTTCCAGGAGACCTTCAACGTCGGTTCATTTGCCAGCGGCAAAGAAACCATGAAACTCGGCGAGCTGCTGGAAGCCCTCAAGCAAACCTACTGCGGCCCGATTGGTGCCGAGTATATGCACATCACCAGCACCGAAGAAAAACGCTGGATCCAACAGCGTATCGAGTCTGGTCGCGCGACTTTCAATAGCGAAGAGAAAAAACGCTTCTTAAGCGAACTGACCGCCGCTGAAGGCCTTGAACGTTACCTCGGCGCAAAATTCCCTGGCGCAAAACGCTTCTCGCTGGAAGGCGGTGACGCGTTAATCCCGATGCTTAAAGAGATGATCCGCCACGCTGGCAACAGCGGCACCCGCGAAGTGGTTCTCGGGATGGCGCACCGTGGTCGTCTGAACGTGCTGGTGAACGTGCTGGGTAAAAAACCGCAAGACTTGTTCGACGAGTTTGCCGGTAAACATAAAGAACACCTCGGCACGGGCGACGTGAAATACCACATGGGCTTCTCGTCTGACTTCCAGACCGATGGCGGCCTGGTGCACCTGGCGCTGGCGTTTAACCCGTCTCACCTTGAGATTGTCAGCCCGGTCGTTATCGGTTCTGTTCGTGCCCGTCTGGACAGACTCGATGAGCCGAGCAGCAACAAAGTGCTGCCAATCACCATCCACGGTGACGCCGCAGTGACCGGGCAGGGCGTGGTTCAGGAAACCCTGAACATGTCGAAAGCGCGTGGTTATGAAGTTGGCGGTACGGTACGTATCGTTATCAACAACCAGGTTGGCTTCACCACCTCTAACCCGCTGGATGCCCGTTCGACGCCGTACTGTACTGATATCGGTAAGATGGTTCAGGCACCGATTTTCCACGTTAACGCGGATGATCCTGAAGCCGTTGCCTTTGTGACCCGTCTGGCGCTCGATTTCCGTAACACCTTTAAACGTGATGTCTTCATCGACCTAGTGTGCTACCGCCGTCATGGCCATAACGAAGCCGACGAGCCGAGCGCAACCCAGCCGCTGATGTATCAGAAAATCAAAAAACATCCGACGCCGCGCAAAATCTACGCTGACAAGCTGGAGCAGGAAAAAGTCGCGACGCTGGAAGATGCCACCGAGATGGTTAACCTGTACCGCGATGCGCTGGATGCTGGCGATTGCGTGGTAGCAGAGTGGCGTCCGATGAACATGCACTCTTTCACCTGGTCACCGTACCTCAACCACGAATGGGACGAAGAGTACCCGAACAAAGTTGAGATGAAGCGCCTGCAGGAACTGGCTAAACGCATCAGCACGGTGCCGGAAGCAGTTGAAATGCAGTCTCGCGTTGCCAAGATTTATGGCGATCGCCAGGCGATGGCTGCCGGTGAGAAACTGTTCGACTGGGGCGGCGCGGAAAACCTCGCTTACGCCACGCTGGTTGATGAAGGCATTCCGGTTCGCCTGTCGGGTGAAGACTCCGGTCGCGGTACCTTCTTCCACCGCCACGCGGTGATCCACAACCAGTCTAACGGTTCCACTTACACGCCGCTGCAACACATCCATAACGGCCAGGGCGCGTTCCGTGTCTGGGACTCCGTACTGTCTGAAGAAGCAGTGCTGGCGTTTGAATACGGTTATGCCACCGCAGAACCACGCACTCTGACTATCTGGGAAGCACAGTTCGGTGACTTCGCTAACGGTGCTCAGGTGGTTATCGACCAGTTCATCTCCTCTGGCGAGCAGAAATGGGGCCGGATGTGTGGTCTGGTGATGTTGCTGCCGCACGGTTACGAAGGGCAGGGACCGGAGCACTCCTCCGCGCGTCTGGAACGTTATCTGCAACTTTGCGCTGAGCAAAACATGCAGGTGTGCGTACCGTCTACCCCGGCACAGGTTTACCACATGCTGCGTCGTCAGGCGCTGCGCGGGATGCGTCGTCCGCTGGTCGTGATGTCGCCGAAATCCCTGCTGCGTCATCCGCTGGCGGTTTCCAGCCTCGAAGAACTGGCGAACGGCACCTTCCTGCCAGCCATCGGTGAAATCGACGAGCTTGATCCGAAGGGCGTTAAGCGTGTAGTGATGTGTTCTGGTAAGGTTTATTACGACCTGCTGGAACAACGTCGTAAGAACAATCAACACGATGTCGCCATTGTGCGTATCGAGCAACTCTACCCGTTCCCGCATAAAGCGATGCAGGAAGTGTTGCAGCAGTTTGCTCACGTCAAGGATTTTGTCTGGTGCCAGGAAGAGCCGCTCAACCAGGGCGCATGGTACTGCAGCCAGCATCATTTCCGTGAAGTGATTCCGTTTGGGGCTTCTCTGCGTTATGCAGGCCGCCCGGCCTCCGCCTCTCCGGCGGTAGGGTATATGTCCGTTCACCAGAAACAGCAACAAGATCTGGTTAATGACGCGCTGAACGTCGAATAAATAAAGGATACACAATGAGTAGCGTAGATATTCTGGTCCCTGACCTGCCTGAATCCGTAGCCGATGCCACCGTCGCAACCTGGCATAAAAAACCCGGCGACGCAGTCGTACGTGATGAAGTGCTGGTAGAAATCGAAACTGACAAAGTGGTACTGGAAGTACCGGCATCAGCAGACGGCATTCTGGATGCGGTTCTGGAAGATGAAGGTACAACGGTAACGTCTCGTCAGATCCTTGGTCGCCTGCGTGAAGGCAACAGCGCGGGTAAAGAAACCAGCGCCAAATCTGAAGAGAAAGCGTCCACTCCGGCGCAACGCCAGCAGGCGTCTCTGGAAGAGCAAAACAACGATGCGTTAAGCCCGGCGATCCGCCGACTCTTGGCTGAACACAACCTCGACGCCAGCGCCATTAAAGGCACCGGTGTGGGTGGTCGTCTGACTCGTGAAGATGTGGAAAAACATCTGGCGAAAGCCCCGGCGAAAGAGTCTGCTCCGGCAGCGGCTGCTCCGGCGGCGCAACCGGCTCTGGCTGCACGTAGCGAAAAACGTGTCCCGATGACTCGCCTGCGTAAGCGTGTGGCAGAGCGTCTGCTGGAAGCGAAAAACTCCACCGCCATGCTGACCACGTTCAACGAAGTCAATATGAAGCCGATTATGGATCTGCGTAAGCAGTACGGTGAAGCGTTTGAAAAACGCCACGGCATCCGTCTGGGCTTTATGTCCTTCTACGTGAAAGCGGTGGTTGAAGCCCTGAAACGTTACCCGGAAGTGAATGCTTCTATCGACGGCGATGATGTGGTTTACCACAACTATTTCGACGTCAGCATGGCGGTTTCTACGCCGCGCGGCCTGGTGACGCCGGTACTGCGTGATGTCGATACCCTAGGCATGGCAGACATCGAGAAGAAAATCAAAGAGCTGGCAGTTAAAGGCCGTGACGGCAAGCTGACGGTTGAAGATCTGACCGGTGGTAACTTCACCATCACCAATGGTGGTGTGTTCGGTTCCCTGATGTCTACGCCGATCATCAACCCGCCGCAGAGCGCAATTCTGGGTATGCACGCTATCAAAGATCGTCCGATGGCGGTGAATGGTCAGGTTGAGATCCTGCCGATGATGTACCTGGCGCTGTCCTACGATCACCGTCTGATCGATGGTCGCGAATCCGTGGGCTTCCTGGTAACGATCAAAGAGTTGCTGGAAGATCCGACTCGTCTGCTGCTGGACGTGTAGTAGTTTAAGCTTCACCTGCACTGTAGACCGACGTGGATAGGGTGTCGGTCTACGGTTTAAAAGATAACGATTACTGAAGGATGGACAGAACACATGAACTTACATGAATATCAGGCAAAACAACTTTTTGCCCGCTATGGCTTACCAGCACCGGTGGGTTATGCCTGTACTACTCCGCGCGAAGCAGAAGAAGCCGCTTCAAAAATCGGTGCCGGTCCGTGGGTAGTGAAATGTCAGGTTCACGCTGGTGGCCGCGGTAAAGCGGGCGGTGTGAAAGTGGTAAACAGCAAAGAAGACATCCGTGCTTTTGCAGAAAACTGGCTGGGCAAGCGTCTGGTAACGTATCAAACAGATGCCAATGGCCAACCGGTTAACCAGATTCTGGTTGAAGCAGCGACCGATATCGCTAAAGAGCTGTATCTCGGTGCCGTTGTTGACCGTAGTTCCCGTCGTGTGGTCTTTATGGCCTCCACCGAAGGCGGCGTGGAAATCGAAAAAGTGGCGGAAGAAACTCCGCACCTGATCCATAAAGTTGCGCTTGATCCGCTGACTGGCCCGATGCCGTATCAGGGACGCGAGCTGGCGTTCAAACTGGGTCTGGAAGGTAAACTGGTTCAGCAGTTCACCAAAATCTTCATGGGCCTGGCGACCATTTTCCTGGAGCGCGACCTGGCGCTGATCGAAATCAACCCGCTGGTCATCACCAAACAGGGCGATCTGATTTGCCTCGACGGCAAACTGGGCGCTGATGGCAACGCACTGTTCCGCCAGCCTGATCTGCGCGAAATGCGTGACCAGTCGCAGGAAGATCCGCGTGAAGCACAGGCTGCACAGTGGGAACTGAACTACGTTGCGCTGGACGGTAACATCGGTTGTATGGTTAACGGCGCAGGTCTGGCGATGGGTACGATGGACATCGTTAAACTGCACGGCGGCGAACCAGCTAACTTCCTGGACGTTGGCGGCGGCGCAACCAAAGAACGTGTAACCGAAGCGTTCAAAATCATCCTCTCTGACGACAAAGTGAAAGCCGTTCTGGTTAACATCTTCGGCGGTATCGTTCGTTGCGACCTGATAGCTGACGGTATCATCGGCGCGGTAGCGGAAGTGGGTGTTAACGTACCGGTCGTGGTACGTCTGGAAGGTAACAACGCCGAACTCGGCGCGAAGAAACTGGCTGACAGCGGCCTGAATATTATTGCAGCAAAAGGTCTGACGGATGCAGCTCAGCAGGTTGTTGCCGCAGTGGAGGGGAAATAATGTCCATTTTAATTGATAAAAACACCAAGGTTATCTGCCAGGGCTTTACCGGTAGCCAGGGGACTTTCCACTCTGAACAAGCCATTGCATACGGCACTAAAATGGTTGGCGGTGTAACCCCAGGTAAAGGCGGCACCACCCACCTCGGCCTGCCGGTGTTCAACACCGTGCGTGAAGCTGTTGCTGCTACTGGCGCTACCGCTTCTGTTATCTACGTACCAGCACCGTTCTGCAAAGACTCCATTCTGGAAGCCATCGATGCAGGCATCAAACTGATTATCACCATCACTGAAGGCATCCCGACGCTGGATATGCTGACTGTGAAAGTGAAACTGGACGAAGCTGGCGTTCGTATGATCGGCCCGAACTGCCCAGGCGTTATCACTCCGGGTGAATGCAAAATCGGTATCCAGCCGGGTCACATTCACAAACCGGGTAAAGTGGGTATCGTTTCCCGTTCCGGTACACTGACCTATGAAGCGGTGAAACAGACCACGGATTACGGTTTCGGTCAGTCGACCTGTGTCGGTATCGGCGGTGACCCGATCCCTGGCTCTAACTTTATCGACATCCTCGAAATGTTCGAAAAAGATCCGCAGACCGAAGCGATCGTGATGATCGGTGAGATCGGCGGTAGCGCTGAAGAAGAAGCGGCTGCGTACATCAAAGAGCACGTTACCAAGCCTGTTGTGGGTTACATCGCTGGTGTGACTGCGCCGAAAGGCAAACGTATGGGCCACGCGGGTGCCATCATTGCCGGTGGGAAAGGGACTGCGGATGAGAAATTCGCTGCTCTGGAAGCCGCAGGCGTGAAAACCGTTCGCAGCCTGGCGGATATCGGTGAAGCACTGAAAACTGTTCTGAAATAAATATCTGTAATAAGAAATAGCCCTCGCCGCTTCCCTCTACAGGAATGGCGAAGGGTTGTCGGTTTCGACATGGTTGGCCATCGTATGATGGCCTTTTTTATGCCTTAAATGTTAACCACGGTCGAAATCTGACCGCTGGCTTGACTGCATGACCACAGCCACTGTGGATTGCCGCAACCGACCGCAAGCCACGAATAAGAACGACGACGAATTTCGAATCGTTACCTGATGCACTGGCTTCCCAGCGTTTGACCGTAGCGTTAAGTAAATCAACAAAAGCGATGTTCACCGCTTATCGTCAAGTCGTGCCATTTGTCAGCCAGGATCGGGTCTTTACCCCGGATATTGCAGCATCGCAAAAATTCTTAGAGGGATATGCTATAAATCAAAAATAAAATCTTTGTTGATTGTTTATCATAATATCCACAGATATGATAAATGATATCAATTTAATAATTTTCACTTAATGTGATTCCGGATAATTCGAAAGGCGCTGTGCTTTTCGGATTATTATTATCTGATTAAGATATTTGTCACGCCAGGCTTACTGGGTTATAAATGTCAATCATGATTCTTATAAATTATTTATTGCTGCTTTGGTTACCATTACTTCGTAATAAGTAATGTATTTTTGATGGTTTAAACTATTTTTAAGGGACGGCATTATGCGAGGAAAAATACCTAAAACGGAGCTGCTGGTGACTTTTGAGGTCGTCGCACGTCATGAAAGTTATACCAGAGCGGCAGAGGAGTTAGCGTTAACCCAAAGTGCAGTATTCAGACAAGTGAGTGCGCTGGAGGAATTTTTACATACTCCGTTATTTTCACACTCTAAAAAACGTATTTTTCTTAATGATGCAGGGAAGTATTACCTGGGGATAGTAAAAGAAACATTAAATAAGCTGGAACGCGATACCAATACCATTATGACCTGGCAGCCTACGGTTCAGGTTATTGAACTTGCCGTGAATCCTACGTTTAGTACCCACTGGTTAATCCCAAATTTACATGAATTCACAAAGTTACATCCCGATATTATTGTTAATATTCATTCTTTAGCTAATAACGGCGATTTTCTTAATCGGGAGTACGATGCTGTCATTATGCGCGAAAATTTTTGCGCGCCCTGGGCGGAAGTAGAATATCTCTTTGAAGAGGAGATTTTGCCGGTATGCAGCGGCAGTTTGCTTGCAATGTCCGATCAAAAACTGTCAGTGGCAGAACTGCTTACAGAGTTACCACTTCTGCATCAAAGTACCCGTATTACTGGCTGGGAAGAGTGGTTTGCCTTATCTGGCGTTAGCAGTCCGCTGGTCAACAACGGACCACGTTTCGATTTGCTTTCAATGCTGATTGCCGCCGTGCGCTCGAATCTCGGCGTGGCGCTGTTACCTCGTTTCGCTATTCAACATGATTTGGATAGTGGCGATATGGTGATCCCCTGTGATGTGCCTATTCGTACCGGTAATCGTTTTATTATGACGTGGCAGGAAGAGAAGTCTGACTCACCGCACTTGCAGCAATTTCGTGAATGGTTGCTGGCGAAATCGGTCGTACCGCAGGAGATGTAAAACCTGCGCCTGGCGGGATGCCAGACGCAGTTATTACCAGTCGATACCCGGCTGGGCCTGAATGCCGTTATCAAAAGCATGTTTGACGGGGCGGATTTCGCTTACCGTATCCGCCATTTTTAATATCTGACTGTGGCAACCGCGTCCGGTGACAATGACACTTTGTTGTGCCGGGCGGTTTTGCAGAGAAGCGATCACTTCTTCGGTGTCCAGATAATGGTAAGCCAGCATATAGGTCAGCTCATCAAGCACCACTAAGTCGTAACGCTTGTCAGCCAGCATCCGTTTGCTTTCCGACCAGACCTCTTTCGCCGCGTCGATATCCGCTTGCCGGTTCTGTGTCTCCCAGGTAAAACCGGTTCCCATAATATGAAACTCAACCCCCAGCGGCTGGAGAAGGTTGTATTCACCGTTGTCCCATTGCCCCTTGATGTACTGCGCAACCCCCACCGTTTTGCCATGACCCACCGCGCGCGTCACAGTACCAAACGCGGCAGTGGATTTCCCTTTGCCGTTGCCGGTGAAAACAATCAAGATCCCTTTTTTCTCTATCGCCGCCGCGACGCGCGTATCGACCTGTTCCTTCAATTTCTGCTGGCGCTGCACATGCCGTTCAGTTGAAATTCGCGCTTCCATTCATTTTCCTTAATGTCCCGCAGGGCAACTGGCGCAGCGGTGTTGCTGCTCAAACTGACTAAAGAAATTATTGCCTTTATCATCTACCAGGATGAATGCGGGTAAATTTTCCACTTCCATCATCCACACCGCTTCCATACCCAGCTCCGGGTATTCCAGGCAACGCAGACTTTTGACATATTCTTGCGCCAGTAACGCAGCTGCACCGCCAATACTTCCCAGATTGAAGCCGCCATGTTTGTGACAGGCATCGGTGACCTGCTGGCTGCGGTTACCTTTCGATAACATCACCAGACTGCCGCCAGCCGCCTGGAAGGTATCGACATAACCGTCCATTCGTCCACCCGTGGTTGGACCCAGTGAACCGCAGGCCATGTTCTCCGGTGTTTTCGCCGGGCCAGCGTAATAGACAATATGATGCTTCAGGTAATCCGGCATCGATTCGCCGCTATCCAGCCGCGCTTTTATTTTGGCATGGGCGATATCGCGCGCCACTACGATGGGACCACTTAACGACACGCGGGTGCCTACCGGTAATCTGGCGAGATCCTGCATCACGTCACGCAACGGACGGTTTAGATCCAGCTGTACATGTTGCGCGTGATTTTCTTCCCGCAGTGAGGCTGGAATATATTGCCCCGGATTGTGTTCGAGTTTTTCCAGCCAGATACCGTGTTTGTTAATTTTTGCTTTGATATTGCGATCGGCAGAACAGGAGAGCGCCATAGCTATCGGGCAAGAGCCACCGTGACGCGGCAGACGAATGACGCGAATATCATGAGCGAAATATTTACCCCCAAATTGCGCACCAATACCAAATTGCTGACTGGCGTTGAGCAACGCTTTTTCCAACTCAATATCACGGAATGCTTGTCCCTGCTCGTTTCCGCTGGTGGGCAAATTGTCGTAATATTTCGTTGAGGCCAGCTTGGCAACTTTTAAGGTTTGATCGGCTGAAAGCCCTCCGACGACAAAGGCGATGTGATAAGGCGGGCAGGCAGCGGTGCCCAGCGATTTCATTTTTTCGATTAAAAATGCGGTCAGTTTTTCTGGTTGCAATAGGGATTTTGTTTCCTGATAAAGCGCGGCTTTATTGGCAGAGCCCCCCCCTTTATTAATACAGAGAAAATGGTACTCATCACCAGCGACGGCGCTGATATCAATCTGCGCCGGTAGATTGGTTTGCGTATTGACTTCGGTATACATATCCAGTGGCGCATTTTGTGAAAAGCGCAGATTATTTTCCTGAAAAGTGGTGTAAATGCCTTTGCTTAAGGCTTCGGCGTCGTTACCTCCGGTCCATATCTGTTGCCCTTTACTGGCAACAATAGTTGCGGTGCCGGTATCCTGACAGTTGGGTAATACCCCTTTTGCTGAGACTTCAGCATTACGTAATAACTGCAACGCAACGTATTTATCATTACTGCTGGCCTGCGGATCGTTAAGAATGCTGGCGACCTGTTGCAAATGAGCGGAACGTAAGAAAAAAGAGGCTTCATAAAATGCCTGCCGGGCAAGCAGCGTTAATGCTTCAGGAGCGATTTTTATCACTTCTTCGCCGTCTAATTCCGTTACTGTAATATGTTGATCGCTAATTAATGTATATTCTGTACCGTCTTTATTTTGTAGATACGGTTCTTGCCAGATAAATGGTTTGGACATATTTCACTTTTCACCTTAAACGTTAGTGTTACTTAATTGCCGTCTAACTTCATGATCCGGCTTATAAAAATGCGTAGTCATTGGCTTCTGATTGCTTAAGATCCCCCTCAGGGCAGAGCAACGTTCGATTCATTGGGTTTTAATGCTTTACCCCGACAACCCTCGCCGAAATGTTCGCCTTCCCACCGACTCACCATCGCAGCGCCCATTGCGTTGCTCATGACGTTTGTCGCGGAACGCCCCATATCAAGGAACGGATCAACGCCCATCAGCAAGATCAGCCCCGCTTCCGGAATATTGAACTGGTTGAGCGTGGCGGCGATAACCACCATTGAGGCGCGTGGTACGCCAGCCATTCCTTTCGAGGTCAACATCAGGATCAACAGCATGGTGATTTGCTCACCGATGGATAAATGGATATTGCAGGCCTGGGCGATGAAAACTGTGGCGAAGGAGCAGTAGGCCATTGATCCAACGAGATTAAATGAGTAGCCAATGGGTAAGACAAAGCTGGCAATTTTGGGGGAAACGCCAAATTGCTCCAGTTTTTCAAGCGTTCCCGGAAAAGCAGCTTCAGAACTGGATGTGGTAAATGCCAGCAGGGCGGGTTCCGAAAGGGCACGGGTCAGGCGTCTGATGCAGGGGCCGACATAAACGATGGCCAGACCGATAAGCAGCACCCAAAGTAACAACATGGTGAAATAAAATTCACCCATAAAGATCCCGGCGCTCACCATAACTGCCAGTCCTCGTTCAGCAATCAATGCTGAAATAGCGGCGAATACGGTCAGGGGAGCGAAGAGCATGACGTAGCCAGTGAGCTTTAACATGGCATGTGCCAGCGAATCTAAGGCGTGAACGATGGCGCTGCCTTTCTCACCAATCGCCGTCAGGCTACAGCCGAGGAAAATTGAGAACACCACGATTTGCAAAATTTCATTGTGCGCCATGGCATCGACAATGCTGGTGGGGAAAGCATGCGAAATAAATACTTTTAGCGTAAAGGGTTCTGACGCGACCACTCCGGTGGTTTCGGCACCGTGTGCAACAAAATTAATTCCTGTGCCTGGCATGAAGAAATTTACCGTTATCAAGCCTAAGGCAATTGACAGCAATGAGGCGCAAATAAATAAAAAGAGTGTTTTAGAAAAAATACGACCAAGGGCTTTGGCATCGCCCATTTTAGCAATACCTACCACCAGGGTAGAGACCACTAACGGAGCGATAATCATTTTTATCAGTCGTAAGAAAATCGTCGTGAATATCGATATTTCTTGCGCATAGAGTTTTGCTGTTTCCGGTGAAGCAGTGTTATTGATCACTACGCCGATAATCATTCCAAGTACCAGCGCCAAAAGAATCATCGTGGTTAAACTTATTTTCTTCATTTTTTCCTCCATCAGGTGCACGGCGATAAATCAGAATCAGGAGAAGTAGATGCCCGAATAAAAATTCAGGCATCTACCTGCTATTACAACCTTACAAATAGCTGAAGTGTTGAACTGCAATAAGTGACGGGATGTCAGTTGGCTAAAAGTGTTCGGATTTTTACAAATCGAAACTCATATTTAATAAAGGTGCATGTTGCTGTGCACCATAGACATCATTGTCACCTACATTCCCGGAGATAATATCTCGTGGCATGACGATTTTTACTGCGTTAGAAGGATCAAACCAGACAATACGATGAATAAAGTCAGGTTCAACATGATATAAGCGCGCGATCAGTTCTGGGGTTAATTGCCCTGATGATTTAACTCGCTCATAGTTTTCTTTGGTTTTAAATAAAATATCTAAAACCAGTTCGTAAGGTCCGGCATTTTTCGAACGAATGACTTGCGCCAGTGAGACAATTGACTGTTTCATGCCTGAACTCCTTCTGGCGTCACCTGTTCAATATGGAAATCAAAACGCAGAGCGTCGTTGGCTTCAATCAGGTGATATATGGAAAATTCGTATACCGGCCCGCCCTGAATATCAGAAGGGGAGAACGGGAATGCCAGGTTGCCTGCGGTAGCGATGCGGTTTTCATAGCCGTAGTGCAGCATAGTAGAGCGCACCAGCGAGCAAACGCTATTGGCAATATCCTGGGTCGGTGCAACTACATCAAGGACAATCCCCAGCTCATGCCCGGCAGTTTGCATCGGTTCATGGTCGCCCATCACCCCGTTTTTGCCGTACAGGTGGAAATTGATGCGAATGCTGTCATCGTCGAGCGACAGGTTACGCGAAACGCTGGTTTTGACTTCATCGATGATTTTATCGATCCCGGCGATCATGATCGGGTCGCGCGTTCCGGCGATGGTCAGACAGCGGAAGCCCACCCGTCGCGCACCTTCCAGTTTCAGGGCATACGGCGTTTCTTCATGCTTAGAACCGCTGACGTACACTTCGCCGTCATTGACCGCTTTAAATGTGCAGCCTTTCAGGTTCAACACGCCGCCAGGTCCTGGCAGGAAGTAGGGATCGGATTTCTCATACAGTGTGTGTGCAGCTGCTGACGTTTCGGTAAATTTACGCTTCGGATTAAATGTCTTCAGCGTAAAGCCGTTGTCATCAATGATGCCCATCGCACAGTCAGAGCCTGAGCCGGGCGTTGCGGCGATTGCCGCGCATTCAAGGATTTTCCCACAATGCAGCGCCAGACCTTCATCAAAGCCTTGCATGATCGGTAGCGCAGCAAAGCAGGCCGGGTCGTAAGCGCGCCCGCCCAGTACCACTTGCGCGCCTTCTTTCAGCGCCTGCTGGAAGGGTTCGATGCCCATTTGCGCGACGATATACGTACTTTCGTCAATCGCGTCGTGGGTTAACGGCGGGACAAAATCCAGCGCCGTGATTTTGCCGTTATCCAGCGCCTGGTGGACGATGGCTTTGTCAACGTCTGCCGGGATCAGCGCCATCGAGAACGAGAGGTGCTCTTCCCGGGCAATCTCATGAATTATTTCTCGGCACCACTCCAGGTGTGGAGCGGCACCAGAACCGCCGGCCGTTCCGATCACCACCGGTATATTATTTTGCACGCCTGCGGTGATCATATAGCGCAGATCGCGCTTGACCCCTGCGCGATCGGTAAACGGTTTGCCCGCCCCGAGGTAGTGGGGGCCAGGATCGGAAGAGCCAGCATCAACGGCGATCAGATCGGGCGATTCTGCCATCGCTTTGCGGAAGCTCTCCTCCGGGAATCCATACCCGAGGATTGCCGTAGGCGATAAGACTTTAAAAGAACGAGCCATTTGTTAATCCTTAGCCTGCAACAGCGCGATAGTACGATTCATTTCGTTGAAGACGATATCGAGGCCTTCGTCAAAGCCCATCCCTGGCTTTACCAGCATACGCATAGGGCGAGCGGCAAGGGCGATGTGGACACAGGTGCGGGCACTGACATCAGTTTCATTGCAGGTGCCGCCCTGGTACGCTTCCATGCTGTGGCTATTGCAGTAAAGAACCGCATCGACGATGTTGTGAATACTGCCCAGATCCGGGGTTTTGATTTGCACCATGTGACAACTGGCGGCATCAGTAAAATCAACAATATCCTGGTAGGTGTTACACCATTCATCGGCCACAATTTTCACGCCGGAACCGAGGCGCGTCAGCTCTTTGGTAATCGCGGTCAGCAGGCGAATTTGATCGGGCTTGTTATCGGCATCGACCGGACCTTCAATGTAGAGCGGCAGGCCTTGCGCTTCTTTTTCCAGGCTGGCGATGTATTGCGCACAGCGAAGCGGATCCATATCGAAGATCAGACCGATAGTGCCGTATACATCGATGTGCAGGGTAGGGTGGTAGCGTGCGCTGGTGCGCTTGCTCAGAATACGATCCGACAGCCAGCGGACATATTCGCGCAGTTTTTCACCTTTAAAGCCCAGTTTCTCTTCGACGTTATTAATCAGTGCATGGGGCAGCACGTCGATGCCCTTAAGGATCATCTTATCGACGGCGATATATCGATCGTCGCCGCTCTGACCAAATAATGGAATGGATTCCGCCACGCGTGGCAACTGCCATTCATCACAGACCACTTCAGTTTTCAGACGGCCGGTTGCCAGCGCGGTAGCATCAAGCAGCGCCTGTGATAATCCGTAGCGCACGGCGGTATGCAGCAAGTTGCCGTCAATACGCAATTTGTCGAAGAAACGGGCATTCGGCAGGAAAGCATCTACATCGCGGCCTACCAGTAATGGCTTGATATGGTCGTTGAGGAACGGAATAAAGTGCTCTGCGAGGAACAGTGGATCGCGACCACCTGCCCCGGAATACTGTACGGCAGCACAGTCACCTACGGCGACCGCGCCGTTTTCCAGAATCAACTGTACCGATACGCACTCCCCGGCCTGACGTACGGCGTTAAACCCCTGTGTTACTGGCTCCCCGGTATAAAAAAAGCCGTCGTGACCCGCTCCGTTTTTTATCGCCTGCTGGTCATCGAAATAGAATGAGGAGTAGCCAGCGGTGAACAGGGCCTGTTTTATTTTCATTATGGTCTTCCTATTAATTTACTGTGGGATACAGCATTGATGTCATCTACAACCATCTGGAATGTCGGTTGGCGTCCTTCAAAGCGTGCGCGTTCCGCAACGTAATCGTGGTGGAGGTCGAGAATATCTTTTGGCAATGGAACGGCTCCGGCTTCCAGTACGCGTATCGCGCCGGTGTTGTCACGGACCGGAAGAATTTTGCCCGCGTTGCAGGCGGCTGGCGCAAACGGCACATCCAGTACGCCCGCTTCAAATGCCAGCACCGTACCGCGCGCAATATCACCATTACCCAGTTCGAACACTTTATTCAGTACCGCGCGAACCTCGCTCTTAATCAGTTCAATTTCCAGTTCAACCGCAGGGCACGGCGGGAATTTCTGCTCGTTGACCATGTTGAGCATCTGGCGGGAGGCTTTCAGCCCCTGAATGTTGGCAGCGGCAGTCGGGATGCCCCAGGCTTCGTGCGGACTTTTGGTGATGACTTTGGTGGCACCAGACATCCCCGCGACGGCTGCACCCCAGGAGATAATGGCGAACGCTTTCGATTCGTCTTCCGGAAAGCCGCCCATCCACTGGTGAAACACGGTACTTAATTCATAGTCGGTATAGCCATAGCTCTGAAAGTATTCGTGTGCAAGTTCACGCAGAGACTGGATCGCCGCGACATCCTGCGTCAGGCTGCCGACCTGTCCATAACCAACGGTGATAGATTTCACACCCTGTTCCAGCGCCAGTAATCCTTCGATTATCGCGATAGAGTGCGAGATAAACGGCGGGATCAGCGTACCCGTTAGTGGGCCAAACGGTTCGCGGTTGATGCGGATCCCGTGTTCTTCATACATCCCCATTAAACGATCGCAGTACTGCCAGTCGCGGATCGATTTTTCCAGCGTTACGCGCTTGGCATACGGAATATTGTAGGAAATGCCGCCGCCTTCATAACTGGTAAAGCCGCTGGCCATCGAGATTTCAGCCAGCAGACGCGCATCTGGCGTGCCGTGGCGGATCTGTAGCGGTTTTTGCAAAGTTTCGGTGAGGCGACGGCAAGCTGCGACGCCGTGGTTAACTACCGGTAAACCGTTCAGTTTAGAGGTTCCGGCTTCGATGGATTTTTTAATCCCTACAGCCGCTTCTTCGTACCGATTCAGACGGGTATATGCATCGATGGTGCTCGGCAGCAGATCGCACTCTTCTTGTAGTGTTTTCAGTAGTTCGATGTGTTCGTCCATCAGCGCCACGCCTGCGCGCGGTTGGCTAAGAGTTTTACCTTCCTTGTCTGCTTTCAGCAGGGCAAGAGAGAAGCGTTTATGCTCAGGAATGGTTTGTTGGTATTTAACGCCATCTTCAAAGTTTTCAACATCCTTGCCGGTTTCCCAGGTTTTCAGTACCTGTTGCCGCTCGGTCATGAATTCGTCATGGGTTAATTTCTTATTTCGAAGTTCCATTGATTGCAGCCTTAATTGTTATAGGGTTAAGCATTGAATACTGGTGCGCGCGGCGGCCAGTGGATCGACTCTGGCGACGTTTGCCAGCAGTGGTAATAGCCCCCGGGAATCGCGGTAATATTCAAATTCGGTCGGTAAGAGAATGCGTTTACCGTCGTCGTTTAACTCGCGGTATTTCAACCAGTGATGCATATCGAACTGACTGGCACGCGAGAGCCATCCGCCGGAACCAACGACTTTACGCACGGTTGTCAGGTCACGTCCCATCTGTAAATCGACATTGCCGACGCAGGTGCAGACCTCTTTTTTGGTGCCCGCATGTCTTTCGGTGGCATAACCCACACACAGTCCGGCCAGGACGGTATCGAAATATTTTTCTTCTGCATTCGCGGGTAAGTAGTCGGGATGAGCGACTAGATGGCGGAGGTAATGATAAAAAGCGTCCAGCTGTGCGGGTTGCTGAGCAAAATTCACATTGACTAACTCTTTCGCACTTTCACCAACCACCATTGCCGAGACGCGCATTCCCAGATCGCCTTCCACCGTCCGTTTCACGAAGGGTTCCGGTACGCCGTGTAAAACGGTGTCGGGCGAGAGCGTGTTGGCACAGGCGGAATAGACATCGGTGGTTGCGCCACCCATGTCGATCAGCATGAACTCTTTCCAGCTGTGATCGACGTTACTGATTGCCTTAACCAGTTCAAAGACCGTCCATGGTGTCGGCATTGGTTCTTCGCCTGTTTTATCAACAATGACATCCAACCCTTTCCCTTTAACGATGCGTTTAAGGAATATGTCGCAGATAGCCTGGCGTGCAGCTAAAGGGTTCGGATGGTCAAGATCGGGCAGAACGTTGTCGACGATGGTCAGGTCTTTATGCCCGAGGATCTCCTGCACCTCGTCCTGAATATCCCGGTTTCCGGCATAAATAATGGCGCAGTCGAGTTTGGATTCTGCCAACACACGGGCGTTATTCAGTCCGTAGCTTTCTTCTCCGCCATCGGTGCCGCCGGTGAACAAGAGAATATCGGGCTGCGTTTCTTCCAGTGCCTGGATATCACGGCGGTTCAGCTTGTAGGCGTAATATTGCGCAATTTTAGCACCCGCAGAGTGAGCGGTTACTTTCGCGGTTTCCAGGGTGATAGAAGGCACCAATCCCATTGCGGCAACCGCCAGCCCACCTTTGGCAGAGGAGGAATACTTCAATGCAACCTCACCACTGTTTAACAGGGGGAGGGCATTATCTACGTTTAACACCTGGTCCAGGCTGGAGAAAAACCCCTTCGCCAGATGATGGGTGGTGGTTGGGGTCAGAACGTGGTTAACCAACGTTAACGCGTCCCCCTCCCGGGTGAAGAGGGCTGCTTTGGTCCACGTCGAACCAATATCGACAGAGACGATTTGCATCAGATTGCCTCTTCAAGAATGCGAGTATCAACGTCATGACGTTGGTTGATATCGTGGGCCATCAGCTGACAAACATCTTCTAAGTCATGACTTGGGGAAAAGACGCGATCAAATCCCATCTCTTTGAACTTGGTTTCCACGTCAGCGAAGTCATGTTTTCCGACCACCAGGTTACCGCCCACATAGAGCAGGATGTTACCCAGCCCACGCTCGATGCAGCGTTCGCGCATGCCCAGACAATCGATATCGCCATGCCCATAGATAGAGGAGACGACAATCGCGTCAGCACCAGTTTCAATGGCAGCATCAATATATTCGTCCTGGCTGACCATTACGCCCAGATTAATAACTCTGAAGTCATGGTTGCTAAAAACGCGGTCCAGAACTTTATTGCCTACTGCATGGCAGTCCGCGCCAATAACGCCAATCACAAGTGTTGCTTTCTTCATGGGTAATCCTTTGTAAGACAGAGAGTAAAATAAGTTACACACGTCGTATTTATGGCCGCTCATAACGGCACAGGTTTAATATCACAGGAGTGTCTTTATCTGACCGTAATGTTGCAATTGATCTATTTTCAAAATGTCTTTCGGGAAATGATTGTTTAAAGTGTGTTTTCAAATTCTCATTTTAATTCAGTGTGTTATGTCAACTAATGTCATGAATGTTAAATTTTTAAAATTAACTTGATTTGATGTATTGAGATAATTGTGATCAACTTCTAATTTGCATTTTTGTGACGTGGCTTTAGCCATGAGTAAATACATTTCATAAAAGTTAAGTCGAATTTCACTGCAATTCATCTCTGCTTAATGTAAAAATAATGTTGAAAATAACAAATAATTAATGATTCATGCGAATTATGACCTTTGTTAGCTCTTTTGATTTTTCGTAAAAAAGAAAAGTACATGAAGGTGCTACCAGTACGAGTAACGTTAATCAAAAGTTTTATTACGTCTGGCAATAACGCAGGCCATTTTTCGCGACAGGAGGGATTTAATCAGTATAATCCTCATACAATAGGTCAGGATTTACTGAACCGTTAACGGGGATTTGGTGTTGAAATTTAGAAATGGCGGAGTCAATTAATGAAGACAATATCGGAAAAATGACAGTGTCAGAATTAATTTCAATTAATCCTTCTCGTTGTTGACCAAAAAAGATATTTATCTTGATTTCATTTGTACTACGGCAATCAATATGCAGTAATTTTTGATCGCTGAGATTTTCTGTTTCATAAATGTTTTTGGCGATAGTCGGATGTATTGATGCCAGACATCTGCTCAGATAAGCCAGATCCTTTAGGGAACACCCCGCTGAGTAGAGGATGTCAGAGAATTTTTGTGTGTCAACTGTTGTCTCTGAAGCGTATGTTGCATTGACAGGAAGGGTGTTGAAAGAGATTTGAGATGGGATCATTATTTAAATCTTTCCGTGAGTAATAAAAATTAATCCCCGGGCATTGTTTAGCAATATTTGCCACAGGGAATATATAAAAATTAAAGTATTTGATTGGCATCGGTTAACTGATCAATAACCAGTGCCAGATTGGTAAACATTTTGAAAAAGCGATACTGGCTCGGAATATCTCTTTCAAAGACGAAACATTCAATGTCATTGTTTGAAAAATAAAGGACTAGTGTTGCTGATTCGTCAGGAAAAATATGGAAATATATCTGGTTACCAGAAGGAGGATAGTCCAGATGAAGGGTATCTTTGCCCGTCACATACCTGTTGTGGTCGTGGATGCTGCGCTCACACTTCATCAGAGGTGTCATGATACTCATGTATTCATCTGATGTTAATATATTAAAATCACCATCCATTTTAAAGAAACGATAAAGTAACAGTACATCCTCTTGCGTAACCGGTTCGTTTGTTTTTAGAGGGAAATAAGTGGGAACCAGAAGATGAGGTTCTAATCTATTTTGTTGAGCGCTATAACTAAATTTGAACATAAATTCCGGATCGCTCATTAATTGAGCGACATAATTATGCCTGGCTTCAAAAATTTTAACTTTTATCAGGTTAAATAAGTCTGTTTCGTCATCCTGTATTAAAAGACATTGGCCATAGCAGCCAGGCTTTTTTTCATTATAAGCAGAAACGGTTATTCTGTCAGGAGTGTCAACGTTATATCCAAAAGCCAGATAGTGACCTTCCTCATCGAGATTTGTTTCCAGGTTATTTAAATTCATCACATGAAGTGTTTGCAATGCTGATTCAATGAGCTGTTGACTCTCTGAGGTAAATGTTTCGCGCTGCGTTGTATAAAGTGTATCGATTCCAACGACTATCCGATGTGGGTCAAGGATGGCGGCAATCATCTTTATTACCTGCACAGTCATGGGTGATGTCATTGATTCTTTATCTGTTTTTAGAGGATCATTAGATGGCCAACCTGAGAAGCGATTGACAGCAGAACTGATATTATCAGGACTCATAGCAGCAACCTCATTGTAATCAAGCGAGGCGCTGAGCGTACTCGGCTATAGAAAAACTAACTTGCAAAAATCGCTCATTTTTCATTTATCAGGCGAAAGTGGTCTCTGTTCACTCAGAAACAATCACTCCCGCTAAGTCATACCTGTTTCATCGATACATTTAAGTGATTATTACTAATGAAACAATAACATAACGGGCTTACGGCCGGTGCTCATAAACGCAACAATCAATTAACTTTGATAAAAATATGTTATGTAAAATAGCAACAAATTGGCTAATCTAATCAATTGGTATTATAAAAAGTGGATAAGGCGGTTCTGTTAAATAAAACACTGGTTTTTTATCTATACCTTTTCATTGTAATAATTGTGTTGCATAAATATTTCACAATAAATTAACAATAAAATTACCAATGATCTATGGTTTATACATAATTAACATATTTGGTTGGTTTTGATATAAATCAATTTTTAATTCTTGAAAAAAATCTGCAAAACACGATAAATTGTCGTAGATCAAATTGGTGAGATCGTGACAATTTCGCTATAAATTGATCACTGTCGAAAAATGCAAATTTGCTCAATAAAAACCTGTTTATTGTAAGGATTTTGCGGCGTAATATAATTACGGGATCAATTTGGTTTATTCATTAACATATTTGTAACTTTTTTATCATTGTCTTTTCCTCTTTTGATGAAATGGCAACGATAGAGGCGAGCAAATAATTTTGTATTGGGGCATGCGTGTGACCCTTTCTAACGGGGTTCACTCTCGGAGTCTTCATGCGATGAGCAAGGAGTCATGATGTTAGATATAGTCGAACTGTCGCGCTTACAGTTTGCCTTGACCGCGATGTACCACTTCCTTTTTGTGCCACTGACGCTCGGTATGGCGTTCCTGCTGGCCATTATGGAAACGGTCTACGTCCTTTCCGGCAAACAGATTTATAAAGATATGACCAAGTTCTGGGGCAAGTTGTTTGGTATCAACTTCGCTCTGGGTGTGGCTACCGGTCTGACCATGGAGTTCCAGTTCGGGACTAACTGGTCTTACTATTCCCACTATGTAGGGGATATCTTCGGTGCGCCGCTGGCAATCGAAGGTCTAATGGCCTTCTTCCTCGAATCCACCTTTGTAGGTCTGTTCTTCTTCGGTTGGGATCGTCTGGGTAAAGTTCAGCATATGTGTGTCACCTGGCTGGTGGCGCTCGGTTCAAACCTGTCCGCACTGTGGATTCTGGTTGCGAACGGCTGGATGCAAAACCCAATCGCGTCCGATTTCAACTTTGAAACTATGCGTATGGAGATGGTGAGCTTCTCCGAGCTGGTGCTTAACCCGGTTGCTCAGGTGAAATTCGTTCACACTGTAGCGTCTGGTTATGTGACTGGCGCGATGTTCATCCTCGGTATCAGCGCATGGTATATGCTGAAAGGTCGTGACTTCGCCTTCGCTAAACGCTCCTTTGCTATCGCTGCCAGCTTCGGTATGGCTGCCGTTCTGTCTGTTATTGTTCTGGGTGATGAATCTGGTTACGAAATGGGCGACGTGCAGAAAACCAAACTGGCTGCTATTGAAGCCGAGTGGGAAACGCAACCTGCGCCTGCTGCCTTTACTCTGTTCGGCATTCCTGATCAGGAAGAGGAGACGAACAAATTTGCGATCCAGATCCCTTACGCGCTGGGCATCATTGCAACGCGTTCCGTGGATACTCCAGTTATCGGCCTGAAAGAACTGATGGTGCAGCATGAAGAACGCATTCGTAACGGGATGAAGGCGTACTCTCTGCTCGAGCAACTGCGTTCTGGTTCTACCGACCAGGCGGTTCGTGACCAGTTCAATAGCATGAAGAAAGACCTCGGTTACGGTCTGCTGCTGAAACGCTATACGCCAAACGTGGCTGATGCGACTGAAGAGCAGATTCAACAGGCAACCAAAGACTCCATTCCGCGTGTAGCGCCGCTGTACTTCGCGTTCCGTATCATGGTGGCGTGTGGCTTCCTGCTGCTGGCAATCATCGCGCTCTCTTTCTGGAGTGTCATCCGCAACCGCATTGGCGAGAAAAAATGGCTGCTGCGCGCCGCGCTGTACGGTATTCCGCTGCCGTGGATTGCTGTAGAAGCGGGCTGGTTTGTGGCTGAATATGGCCGCCAACCGTGGGCTATCGGTGAAGTGCTGCCGACAGCTGTGGCGAACTCGTCACTGACCGCAGGTGATCTCATCTTCTCAATGGTGCTGATTTGCGGCCTGTATACCCTGTTCCTGGTGGCAGAATTGTTCTTAATGTTTAAATTTGCACGCCTCGGCCCAAGCAGCCTGAAAACCGGTCGCTATCACTTTGAGCAGTCTTCCACGACTACTCAGCCGGCACGCTAAGACAGGAGTCGTCAAATGATCGATTATGAAGTATTGCGTTTTATCTGGTGGCTGCTGGTTGGCGTTCTGCTGATTGGTTTTGCAGTCACTGACGGTTTCGACATGGGGGTGGGCATGCTCACCCGTTTCCTCGGTCGTAACGACACCGAGCGTCGAATTATGATTAACTCCATTGCACCACACTGGGACGGTAACCAGGTTTGGCTGATCACCGCAGGCGGCGCACTCTTTGCTGCCTGGCCGATGGTCTATGCCGCTGCGTTCTCCGGCTTCTATGTGGCGATGATCCTCGTGCTGGCGTCTTTGTTCTTCCGTCCGGTCGGTTTTGACTACCGCTCCAAGATTGAAGAAACCCGCTGGCGTAACATGTGGGACTGGGGCATCTTCATTGGTAGCTTCGTTCCGCCGCTGGTGATTGGTGTAGCGTTCGGTAACCTGTTGCAGGGCGTACCGTTCAACGTTGATGAATATCTGCGTCTGTACTACACCGGTAACTTCTTCCAGCTGCTTAACCCGTTCGGCCTGCTGGCAGGCGTGGTGAGCGTAGGGATGATCATTACTCAGGGCGCAACCTATCTGCAAATGCGTACCGTGGGCGAACTGCACCTGCGTACCCGTGCAACGGCTCAGGTGGCGGCACTGGTGACACTGGTCTGTTTCGCACTGGCTGGCGTATGGGTGATGTACGGTATCGATGGTTATGTTGTGAAATCAACAATGGATCATTACGCGGCATCTAACCCACTGAATAAAGAAGTGGTTCGTGAAGCTGGCGCATGGCTGGTTAACTTCAACAACACGCCGATTCTGTGGGCTATTCCGGCACTGGGTGTGGTTCTGCCGCTGCTGACCATCCTGACTGCACGTATGGATAAAGCCGCGTGGGCGTTTGTGTTCTCCTCCCTGACGCTGGCCTGCATCATCCTGACAGCCGGTATCGCAATGTTCCCGTTTGTGATGCCGTCCAGCACCATGATGAACGCAAGTCTGACAATGTGGGATGCAACTTCCAGCCAGCTGACACTTAACGTCATGACCTGGGTTGCGGTGGTTCTGGTACCGATCATTCTGCTCTACACTGCCTGGTGTTACTGGAAAATGTTCGGTCGTATCACCAAAGAAGATATTGAACGTAACACCCACTCTCTGTACTAAGTAAGGAGCTAAAAATGTGGTATTTCGCATGGATTCTGGGAACGCTTCTTGCCTGTTCGTTTGGGGTAATCACTGCGCTGGCGCTTGAGCACGTCGAATCAGGCAAAGCCGGTCAAGAAGACATCTGATGAGTAAGATTATCGCAACCTTGTATGCGGTAATGGACAAGCGCCCCCTGCGGGCGCTTTCCTTCGTGATGGCGCTTCTGTTAGCAGGATGTATGTTTTGGGACCCATCTCGTTTTGCCGCGAAGACCAGTGAACTGGAAATCTGGCATGGTTTATTGCTGATGTGGGCCGTCTGTGCTGGTGTGATTCACGGCGTGGGCTTTCGTCCGCAGAAGGTTCTCTGGCAAGGGATTTTTTGCCCATTGCTTGCCGATATTGTTCTCATTGTCGGGCTGATTTTCTTCTTCTTTTAAATCAGAATTCTCTTTAAAAAATTATGGGCCGCTCCAGGCCCATAAATTTTTACGCTCCCTTAACTTGCCCTCATTCCCAAACCTCAATCGCGCGCGTATAGTAGCAGCGTTTAAAAGCTCTAACTTTTGTTGCATTACCGGGATGTAAAGTGAATACAACGCTGTTTCGATGGCCGGTTCGCGTCTACTATGAAGATACCGATGCCGGTGGTGTGGTGTACCACGCCAGTTACGTCGCTTTTTATGAAAGAGCACGCACAGAGATGCTGCGTCATCATCACTTCAGTCAACAGGCGCTGATGGCTGAACGCGTTGCCTTTGTGGTACGTAAAATGACGGTGGAATATTACGCACCTGCGCGGCTCGACGATATGCTCGAAATACAGACTGAAATAACATCAATGCGTGGCACCTTTTTGGTTTTCACGCAACGTATTGTCAACGCCGAGAATACTTTGCTGAATGAAGCAGAGGTTCTGGTTGTTTGCGTTGACCCACTCAAAATGAAGCCTCGTGCGCTTCCCAAGTCTATTGTCGCGGAGTTTAAGCAGTGACTGACATGAATATCCTTGATTTGTTCCTGAAGGCTAGCCTTCTGGTTAAACTTATCATGTTGATTTTGATTGGTTTTTCAATCGCATCCTGGGCCATTATTATCCAGCGGACCCGTATTCTTAACGCAGCGGCGCGCGAAGCCGAAGCGTTTGAAGATAAATTCTGGTCTGGAATCGAACTCTCTCGCCTCTATCAAGAGAGCCAGGGGAAACGGGATAATCTGACTGGTTCGGAACAAATCTTTTACAGCGGGTTCAAAGAGTTTGTGCGCCTGCATCGTGCCAATAGCCATGCGCCGGAAGCCGTAGTGGAAGGGGCGTCGCGTGCTATGCGTATCTCCATGAACCGTGAACTTGAAAATCTGGAAACGCACATTCCGTTCCTCGGTACGGTTGGCTCCATCAGCCCGTATATTGGTCTGTTTGGTACGGTCTGGGGGATCATGCACGCCTTTATCGCCCTCGGGGCGGTAAAACAAGCAACACTGCAAATGGTTGCGCCCGGTATCGCAGAAGCGTTGATTGCGACGGCAATTGGTCTGTTCGCCGCAATTCCGGCGGTAATGGCTTATAACCGTCTCAACCAGCGCGTAAACAAACTGGAACTGAATTACGACAACTTTATGGAAGAGTTTACCGCGATTCTGCACCGCCAGGCGTTTACCGTTAGCGAGAGCAACAAGGGGTAAGCCATGGCCAGAGCGCATGGACGAGGTCGTCGCGATCTCAAGTCCGAAATCAACATTGTACCGTTGCTGGACGTACTGCTGGTGCTGTTGCTGATCTTTATGGCGACAGCGCCCATCATCACCCAGAGCGTGGAGGTCGATCTGCCAGACGCTACTGAATCACAGGCGGTGAGCAGTAACGATAATCCGCCAGTGATTGTTGAAGTGTCTGGTATTGGTCAGTACACCGTGGTGGTTGAGAAAGATCGCCTGGAGCGTTTACCACCAGAGCAGGTGGTGGCGGAAGTGTCCAGCCGTTTCAAGGCCAACCCGAAAACGGTCTTTCTGATCGGTGGCGCAAAAGATGTGCCTTACGATGAAATAATTAAAGCACTGAACTTGTTACATAGTGCGGGTGTGAAATCGGTTGGTTTAATGACGCAGCCTATCTAAACATCTGCGTTTCCCTTGCTTGAAAGAGAGCGGGTAACAGGCGAACAGTTTTTGGAAACCGAGAGTGTCAAAGGCAACCGAACAAAACGACAAGCTCAAGCGGGCGATAATTATTTCAGCAGTGCTGCATGTCATCTTATTTGCGGCGCTGATCTGGAGTTCGTTCGATGAGAATATAGAAGCTTCAGCCGGAGGCGGCGGTGGTTCATCCATCGACGCTGTCATGGTTGATTCAGGTGCGGTAGTTGAGCAGTACAAACGCATGCAAAGCCAGGAATCAAGCGCGAAGCGTTCTGATGAGCAGCGCAAGATGAAGGAACAGCAGGCTGCTGAAGAACTGCGTGAGAAACAAGCGGCTGAACAGGAACGCCTGAAGCAACTTGAGAAAGAGCGGTTAGCTGCTCAGGAACAGAAAAAGCAGGCTGAAGAAGCCGCAAAACAGGCCGAGTTAAAGCAGAAGCAAGCGGAAGAAGCGGCAGCGAAAGCGGCGGCAGATGCTAAAGCGAAGGCCGAAGCGGATGCTAAAGCTGCGGAAGAAGCTGCGAAGAAAGCGGCTGCAGACGCGAAGAAAAAAGCAGAAGCAGAAGCCGCCAAAGCCGCAGCCGAAGCGCAGAAAAAAGCCGAGGCAGCCGCGGCGGCACTGAAGAAGAAAGCGGAAGCGGCAGAAGCAGCTGCAGCTGAAGCAAGAAAGAAAGCGGCAACTGAAGCTGCTGAAAAAGCCAAGGCAGAAGCTGAGAAGAAAGCGGCTGCTGAAAAGGCTGCAGCTGATAAGAAAGCGGCAGCAGAGAAAGCTGCAGCCGACAAAAAAGCAGCAAAAAAAGCGGCTGCTGAAAAGGCTGCAGCTGATAAGAAAGCGGCAGCAGAGAAAGCTGCAGCCGACAAAAAAGCAGCAGAAAAAGCGGCTGCTGAAAAGGCAGCTGCTGATAAGAAAGCAGCGGCAGAAAAAGCCGCCGCAGACAAAAAAGCGGCAGCGGCAAAAGCAGCAGCTGAAAAAGCCGCTGCAGCAAAAGCTGCCGCAGAGGCAGATGATATTTTCGGTGAGCTAAGCTCTGGTAAGAATGCACCGAAAACGGGGGGAGGGGCGAAAGGGAACAATGCTTCGCCAGCCGGGAGTGGTAATACTAAAAACAATGGCGCATCAGGGGCCGATATCAATAACTATGCCGGGCAGATTAAATCTGCTATCGAAAGTAAGTTCTATGACGCATCGTCCTATGCAGGCAAAACCTGTACGCTGCGCATAAAACTGGCACCCGATGGTATGTTACTGGATATCAAACCTGAAGGTGGCGATCCCGCACTTTGTCAGGCTGCGTTGGCAGCAGCTAAACTTGCGAAGATCCCGAAACCACCAAGCCAGGCAGTATATGAAGTGTTCAAAAACGCGCCATTGGACTTCAAACCGTAATCGCGATGTTGACTTTTCCGACGGTCAACATCAGGCACCGGTTGCCACGGGGTTCTGGTAGTTTTGTGTATTTTAGTTTGTTAACATTCTGCTAAATTATCGTGGGCCATCGGTCCAGATAAGGGAGATATGATGAAGCAGGCATTACGAGTAGCATTTGGTTTTCTCATACTGTGGGCATCAGTTCTGCATGCTGAAGTCCGCATTGTGATCGACAGCGGTGTAGATTCCGGTCGTCCTATTGGTGTTGTTCCTTTCCAGTGGGCGGGTCCTGGTGCGGCACCTGAAGATATTGGCGGCATCGTTGCTGCTGACTTGCGTAACAGCGGTAAATTTAATCCGTTAGATCGCGCTCGTCTGCCACAGCAGCCGGGTAGTGCGCAGGAAGTACAACCAGCTGCATGGTCCGCACTGGGCATTGACGCTGTAGTTGTCGGTCAGGTCACTCCGAATCCGGATGGTTCTTACAATGTTGCTTATCAACTTGTTGACACTGGCGGCGCACCGGGTACTGTACTTGCTCAGAACTCGTACAAAGTGAACAAGCAGTGGCTGCGTTATGCTGGTCATACCGCCAGTGATGAAGTGTTTGAAAAACTGACCGGCATTAAAGGTGCGTTCCGTACCCGTATTGCCTACGTTGTTCAGACCAACGGCGGTCAGTTCCCGTATGAACTGCGCGTATCTGACTATGACGGTTACAACCAGTTTGTCGTTCACCGTTCACCGCAGCCGCTGATGTCTCCGGCGTGGTCACCAGACGGTTCTAAACTGGCTTATGTGACCTTCGAAAGCGGTCGTTCCGCGCTGGTCATCCAAACGCTGGCAAATGGCGCTGTACGTCAGGTGGCTTCATTCCCGCGTCACAACGGTGCACCTGCATTCTCGCCAGACGGCAGCAAACTGGCATTCGCCTTGTCGAAAACCGGTAGTCTGAACCTGTACGTAATGGATTTGGCTTCTGGTCAGATCCGCCAGGTGACGGATGGTCGCAGTAACAATACCGAACCGACCTGGTTCCCGGACAGCCAGAACTTGGCATTTACTTCTGACCAGGCCGGTCGTCCACAGGTTTATAAAGTGAATATCAACGGCGGTGCGGCACAACGTATTACCTGGGAAGGTTCGCAGAACCAGGATGCGGATGTCAGCAGCGACGGTAAATTTATGGTAATGGTCAGCTCCAATGGTGGGCAGCAGCACATTGCCAAACAAGATCTGGCAACGGGAGGCGTACAAGTTCTGTCGTCCACGTTCCTGGATGAAACGCCAAGTCTGGCACCTAACGGCACTATGGTAATCTACAGCTCTTCTCAGGGGATGGGATCCGTGCTGAATTTGGTTTCTACAGATGGGCGTTTCAAAGCGCGTCTTCCGGCAACTGATGGACAGGTCAAATTCCCTGCCTGGTCGCCGTATCTGTGATAATAATTAATTGAATAGTAAAGGAATCATTGAAATGCAACTGAACAAAGTGCTGAAAGGGCTGATGATTGCTCTGCCTGTTATGGCAATTGCGGCATGTTCTTCCAACAAGAACGCCAGCAATGACGGCAGCGAAGGCATGCTGGGTGCCGGCACTGGTATGGATGCGAACGGCGGCAACGGCAACATGTCTTCCGAAGAGCAGGCTCGTCTGCAAATGCAACAGCTGCAGCAGAACAACATCGTTTACTTCGATCTGGACAAGTACGATATCCGTTCTGACTTCGCTCAAATGCTGGATGCACATGCAAACTTCCTGCGTAGCAACCCGTCTTACAAAGTCACCGTAGAAGGTCACGCGGACGAACGTGGTACTCCGGAATACAACATCTCCCTGGGTGAACGTCGTGCGAACGCCGTTAAGATGTACCTGCAGGGTAAAGGCGTTTCTGCAGACCAGATCTCCATCGTTTCTTACGGTAAAGAAAAACCTGCAGTACTGGGTCATGACGAAGCGGCATACTCCAAAAACCGTCGTGCGGTACTGGTTTACTAAGAGAATTGCATGAGCAGTAACTTCAGACATCAACTATTGAGTCTGTCGTTACTGGTTGGTATAGCGGCCCCCTGGGCCGCTTTTGCTCAGGCACCAATCAGTAGTGTCGGCTCAGGCTCGGTCGAAGACCGCGTCACTCAACTTGAGCGTATTTCAAATGCTCACAGCCAGCTTTTAACCCAACTCCAGCAACAACTCTCTGATAATCAATCCGATATTGATTCCCTGCGCGGTCAGATTCAGGAAAATCAGTATCAACTGAATCAGGTCGTGGAGCGGCAAAAGCAGATCCTGTTGCAGATCGACAGCCTCAGCAGCGGTGGTGCAGCGGCGCAATCAACCAGCGGTGATCAAAGCGGTGCGGCGACATCAACGACGCCGACAGCTGATGCTGGTACTGCGAATGCTGGCGCGCCGGTGAAAAGCGGCGATGCAAACACGGATTACAATGCAGCAATTGCGCTGGTGCAGGATAAATCCCGCCAGGATGACGCAATGGTGGCATTTCAGAATTTCATCAAAAATTACCCTGATTCAACTTACCTGCCAAACGCCAATTATTGGCTGGGTCAGTTAAACTACAACAAGGGTAAAAAAGATGATGCGGCGTATTATTTTGCTTCGGTAGTGAAAAACTATCCGAAGTCACCGAAGGCTGCAGATGCGATGTTTAAAGTCGGCGTCATCATGCAGGACAAAGGTGACACCGCAAAAGCGAAAGCCGTATACCAGCAGGTTATCAGTAAATACCCTGGTACTGATGGCGCTAAACAGGCGCAAAAACGTCTGAACGCGATGTAATGCATAACACACGACCAGAAGTCGCATTATTTCTGGTCGTGTCGTGCGAATCATAAGCAGTTGAGTGATCTACATCGAAATTTTTGTTGCGCTCAAGTCTGAAATCAGTAATATATGCCGCCGTTGCCACGGGATATCAAACAAACCGAAAGCAACGAAAAAGTGGGTCGTTAGCTCAGTTGGTAGAGCAGTTGACTTTTAATCAATTGGTCGCAGGTTCGAATCCTGCACGACCCACCAATCGCTAAGGTGGACGCGGTAGTAAAACGTGAAGGATAACGTTGCGTCAGCAACGGCCCGAAGGGCGAGACGAAGTCGAGTCATCCTGCACGACCCACCACTAACCTAGTTAGTTGTAGTATCCAGCGTAGTATCGGGTGATTAGCTCAGCTGGGAGAGCACCTCCCTTACAAGGAGGGGGTCGGCGGTTCGATCCCGTCATCACCCACCACCGGGTCGTTAGCTCAGTTGGTAGAGCAGTTGACTTTTAATCAATTGGTCGCAGGTTCGAATCCTGCACGACCCACCACTAATTACGGTGGGTTCGGTGGAAGTAGTTTGTAGTATCCAGCGCAGTATCGGGTGATTAGCTCAGTTGGGAGAGCACCTCCCTTACAAGGAGGGGGTCGGCGGTTCGATCCCGTCATCACCCACCACTCGGGTCGTTAGCTCAGTTGGTAGAGCAGTTGACTTTTAATCAATTGGTCGCAGGTTCGAATCCTGCACGACCCACCAATTTTAACATCAAACTCAGATGTTAAGCGTGAAGGATAACGTTGCGTCAGCAACGGCCCGTAGGGCGAGCGAAGCGAGTCATCCTGCACGACCCACCAATTTTAAAGATTGGTTCCGAGTAGAAATCTTTCAGGTAACACCCGTATGGGTCGTTAGCTCAGTTGGTAGAGCAGTTGACTTTTAATCAATTGGTCGCAGGTTCGAATCCTGCACGACCCACCATCCTGAATGATTAAAGCAGCATAATCCCGCAAGGGGTCGTTAGCTCAGTTGGTAGAGCAGTTGACTTTTAATCAATTGGTCGCAGGTTCGAATCCTGCACGACCCACCAATGTAAAAAAGCGCCCTAAAGGCGCTTTTTTGCTATTCAGGCATCTCTCAATTTCAATTCTTAACCCAGATGACATACTCCGCGTTTGCTGCGTAAACAACTTTACGTCGGAGAAATAAGACGCAAAGTGTGGCATTCGGCATCTCATACGTAATTCGAGTGACTTTTCCCCACCATTCGACTATCTTGTTTAGCATATAAAACAAATTACACCGATAACAGCGAATATTACGCTCATGTCGGTTTTAACGTTAAGCCTGTAAAACGAGATGGTAAGATGAGCGTGATGTTTGATCCAGACACGGCGATTTATCCTTTCCCCCCGAAGCCGACGCCGTTAAGCATTGATGAAAAAGCGTATTACCGCGAGAAGATAAAACGTCTGCTAAAAGAACGTAATGCGGTGATGGTTGCCCATTACTATACCGATCCCGAAATTCAACAACTGGCAGAAGAAACCGGTGGCTGTATTTCTGATTCTCTGGAAATGGCGCGCTTCGGTGCAAAGCATCCCGCTTCTACGTTGTTAGTCGCTGGGGTGAGATTTATGGGAGAAACCGCCAAAATTCTCAGTCCGGAAAAAACAATTCTGATGCCGACACTTCAGGCTGAATGTTCACTGGATCTCGGCTGCCCTGTTGAAGAATTTAACGCATTTTGCGATGCCCATCCCGATCGTACTGTCGTCGTCTACGCCAACACTTCTGCTGCGGTAAAAGCGCGCGCAGATTGGGTGGTAACTTCAAGCATTGCCGTCGAACTTATTGATCATCTGGATAGTTTGGGTGAAAAAATCATCTGGGCACCTGACAAACATCTGGGGCGTTACGTGCAAAAACAGACGGACGCAGACATTTTATGCTGGCAGGGTGCCTGCATTGTGCATGATGAGTTTAAGACTCAGGCGTTAACCCGCTTGCAAGAAGAATACCCGGATGCTGCCATACTGGTGCATCCAGAATCACCGCAAGCTATTGTAGAGATGGCGGATGCGGTCGGTTCCACCAGTCAACTGATCGCTGCTGCGAAAACATTGCCACATCAGCGACTTATCGTGGCAACCGATCGGGGTATTTTCTACAAAATGCAGCAGGCGGTGCCAGATAAAGAGTTACTGGAAGCACCAACCGCGGGTGAGGGCGCAACCTGCCGCAGCTGCGCGCATTGTCCGTGGATGGCCATGAATGGCCTTCAGGCCATCGCAGAGGCATTAGAACAGGAAGGAAGCAATCACGAGGTTCATGTTGAGGAAAGGCTGCGAGAGAGGGCGCTGGTGCCGCTCAATCGTATGCTGGATTTTGCGGCTACACTACGTGGATAACGAATAATAAGGCGTAACGTTACGCTTTGGGGGAAAGATGGATTTTTTTAGTGTGCAGAATATCCTGGTACATATACCAATAGGGGCAGGCGGTTATGATCTCTCATGGATCGAAGCGGTAGGCACGATCGCCGGGTTGCTGTGTATTGGCCTTGCCAGTCTGGAGAAGATCAGCAACTACTTCTTTGGCCTGATCAACGTCACCTTGTTTGGCATTATTTTCTTTCAGATTCAGCTGTATGCCAGCCTGCTATTACAGGTGTTTTTCTTTGCCGCGAATATTTACGGTTGGTATGCGTGGTCGCGACAAACCAGTCAGAACGAGGCGGAGTTGAAAATTCGCTGGTTGCCATTGCCGAAGGCGCTAAGCTGGTTGGCGGTTTGCGTTGTTTCGATTGGTCTGATGACGGTATTTATCAATCCGGTGTTTGCATTTTTGACCCGCGTGGCAGTCATGATCATGCAAGCATTAGGATTACAGGTTGTGATGCCTGAACTGCAACCGGACGCTTTCCCGTTCTGGGATTCATGCATGATGGTGTTATCTATCGTGGCAATGATTCTGATGACGCGTAAGTATGTGGAAAACTGGCTGTTGTGGGTGATTATTAACGTGATTAGCGTCGTTATTTTTGCACTTCAGGGCGTTTACGCCATGTCTCTGGAGTACATCATCCTGACCTTTATTGCCCTCAACGGCAGCCGGATGTGGATCAACAGCGCACGCGAAAGAGGTTCACGCGCGCTGTCCCATTAATGGTGATGATGTGAATGGCCAGACACCCCTTCATTCAGGTGGCAGTCTGGCCCATGACAAGGTTGATATTCCATCTGAATGGTGGCGTGCTCAATCTGATAGTGATCCATCAGGTAGTGTTGGATCTGATCTAACAAGGCATCGTGATCGTGTGGCGGGATCACCTGCACATGCAGCGTCATCACCGGCTTCTCGCCTACCATCCATACATGTACATGGTGCACATTGCGGACTTCCGGGATTTCCCGGCACATACGACGCTTCAGTTCGGCGATATCCAGCGATACCGGTGCACCTTCAAGTAATTCATTCACGCTATCTTTCAACAGTCGCCACGCGCTACGCAGAACCAGAAGCGACACCAGTATTGAGAGAATGGGGTCAGCAGGTGTCCAGCCGGTCCAGATAATAATCAACGCGGCAATAATAGCCCCAACCGAACCCAGCAGGTCCCCGAGCACATGCAGTGCCGCTGCTCGCACGTTGAGGTTTTTCTCTTCGCTGCCGTGATGAAGTAACCAGAAAGAAAGTATATTTGCCAGCAGCCCAGCCACGGCAATTGCCATCATCATGCCGCCCTCGACCGGACGCGGAGTGCGGAAGCGTTCTATCGCCTCCCAGACAATCAAAATAGTAATCACCACCAGGGCGATGGCATTCACAAACGCCGCGAGCGTGGTCAATCTTAGCCAACCGAAAGTGTGGCGAATGGTGGGAGGACGACGGGAAAATTGCACTGCGAGTAGGGCGAAAAGCAGGGCGGCAGTATCGGTCAACATATGACCCGCATCGGCCAGCAATGCCAGAGAACCGGAAAGAAAACCACCAATGACTTCTACGAGCATAAACCCGGCAGTCACGCCGAAAGCATACAACAAGCGACGAGCATTATTATCTTCTGGCAGGTGTGAGGAAGTGTGTGAGTGTGAGTGCGCCATGACGAGTCATCCCTTAATTATTCTCACTTAACTTTATGACATCATACTGCTTTTAGAAGGGAAAAATTAAAAGGGAGAGACTCCGCTCTCCCATTATTGGCTATTTCGCAGGGTTACTGCGTGGTACCGTCGGTTTTGGTATCGACATCATTGTTGATGCCATCACCGGTTTGGACTTTTTTATTGATATCCGGGCAGCGACCATCTTTGCACATGGTGTTCTTGTGCTCTTCATCTTTGGTCATGCCGTCGTTGTTCATTGAAGAACCATCCGGATGCAGCATTGTGCCTCCAGAACCGGTATTTACCCCGTTATTGTCGACGTTATTTGGCGCGACATTTTCACGGGCGTCAGGGGCTACCTGGCCCGCATCAGCTGCGGCGTTTGCCTGGCCGTTATTGCTTTGCGCTCCGCTATCGGCTGCCAGTGCGGCACCGCTGGCAAGGCTTAGAGTGGCAGTCAAAAATAGTGTGGCCAGTTTTGTCATTTTCATAGGATGCTCCTGTTATGGTCGTTATGTCGGATAACCTCTTCCAACAGTGCATTTGCAGGTGAATATAAGGCAATGGTTTAAGATTTCAGCCAGGCAAAGATACCCAGCAGAGAATCTTGAAATAATTAACAAACAAAGGAGTTACAGTTAGAAATTGTAGGAGAGATCTCGTTTTTCGCGACAATCTGGCGTTTTTCTTGCTAATTCCAGGATTAATCCGTTCATAGTGTAAAACCCCGTTTACACATTCTGACGGAAGATATAGATTGGAAGTATTGCATTCACTAAGATAAGTATGGCAACACTGGAACAGACATGAATTATCAGAACGACGATTTACGCATCAAAGAAATCAAAGAGTTACTTCCTCCTGTCGCATTGCTGGAAAAATTCCCCGCTACTGAAAATGCCGCGAATACGGTCGCCCATGCCCGAAAAGCGATCCATAAGATCCTGAAAGGTAATGATGATCGCCTGTTGGTTGTGATTGGTCCGTGCTCAATTCATGATCCTGTCGCGGCTAAAGAGTATGCCACTCGCTTGCTGACGCTGCGTGAAGAGCTGCAAGATGAGCTGGAAATCGTGATGCGCGTCTATTTTGAAAAGCCGCGTACTACGGTAGGCTGGAAAGGGCTGATTAACGATCCGCATATGGATAACAGCTTCCAGATCAACGACGGTCTGCGTATTGCCCGAAAATTGCTGCTCGATATTAACGACAGCGGTCTGCCAGCGGCGGGTGAATTCCTGGATATGATCACCCCACAATATCTCGCTGACCTGATGAGCTGGGGCGCAATTGGCGCACGTACTACGGAATCGCAGGTGCACCGCGAACTGGCGTCTGGTCTTTCTTGCCCGGTAGGCTTCAAAAATGGCACTGATGGTACGATTAAAGTGGCTATCGATGCCATTAATGCCGCCGGTGCGCCGCACTGCTTCCTGTCCGTAACGAAATGGGGGCATTCGGCGATTGTGAATACCAGCGGTAACGGCGATTGCCATATCATTCTGCGCGGCGGTAAAGAGCCTAACTACAGCGCGAAGCACGTTGCTGAAGTGAAAGAAGGGCTGAACAAAGCAGGCCTACCAGCACAGGTGATGATCGATTTCAGCCATGCTAATTCGTCCAAACAATTCAAAAAGCAGATGGATGTTTGTGCTGACGTTTGCCAGCAGATTGCCGGTGGCGAAAAGGCCATTATTGGCGTGATGGTGGAAAGCCATCTGGTGGAAGGCAATCAGAGCCTCGAGAGCGGGGAGCCGCTGGCCTACGGAAAGAGCATCACTGATGCCTGCATCGGCTGGGAAGATACCGATGCTCTATTACGTCAACTGGCGAATGCAGTAAAAGCGCGTCGCGGGTAAGGTTTAATTGTCGGATGCGCCGTCAGAGTGGCGTATCCGATGAATCACCGTAGCCCTGACAAGACGCGTAGCGTCGCATCAGGCAATGTGCTCCATTGTTAGCAACGACAAACAAAAAAGCCGGCTCACTTGCAGTCGGCTTTCTCATTTTTAAGCGAATGACGTTTACTTCGCTTTACCCTGGTTCGCAACGGCCGCTGCTTTCGCCGCGATCTCGTCAGCATTACCCAGATAATAGCGTTTCAACGGTTTGAAATTCTCGTCGAACTCATACACCAGTGGCACACCAGTCGGGATATTCAGCTCAAGAATCTCTTCTTCGCTCATGTTATCGAGATATTTCACCAGCGCACGTAACGAGTTACCGTGTGCGGCGATGATTACGCGCTCACCGCTCTTCATACGCGGCAGAATGGTTTCATTCCAGTAAGGGATCACGCGGTCAATGGTCAGCGCCAGGCTTTCCGTCAGTGGCAGTTCTTTCTCGCTCAGCTTCGCGTAACGTGGATCGTGACCCGGATAACGCTCATCATCTTTAGTCAGTTCCGGCGGAGTCACTGCAAAACCACGACGCCACTGTTTTACCTGCTCGTCGCCATACTTTTCAGCAGTTTCTGCTTTGTTCAGACCCTGCAACGCACCGTAGTGACGTTCGTTCAGTTTCCAGGATTTCTCAACGGGCAGCCATGCCTGATCCAGTTCGTCCAGCACATTCCACAGGGTATGAATAGCGCGTTTCAGCACAGAGGTGTAAGCAAAGTCAAAGCTGTAACCTTCCTCTTTCAGCAGCTTACCTGCTGCTTTTGCTTCGCTTACGCCTTTCTCAGACAGATCCACGTCGTACCAACCGGTGAAACGGTTTTCTTTGTTCCACTGACTTTCGCCATGACGAACCAGAACCAGCTTAGTTACAGCCATATACTTACTCCTCAAATCATCTTTTAATGATAATAATTCTCATTATATTGCCGTGACGAAGCAACAGCAATGCTTACGCATAACCATAGCGAAAATAGTGTCGCAGTGTAAGGTTGTTGTGAATATTGAGTTGCAAATATGTCGGTGTTTGCTGGTGATTTGAACAATATGAGGATAAAGCCCTCATGACGAGGGCTTAACATTACTGAGCAATAAACTGATATTCCGTCAGGCTGGAATACTCTTCGCCAGGACGCAGGAAGCAGTCTGGTTGCGGCCATTCAGGGTGGTTCGGGCTGTCCGGCAGAAATTCGCTTTCCAGAGCCAGCCCTTGCCAGTCGGCGTAAGGTTCGGTTCCCCGCGACGGTGTGCCGCCGAGGAAGTTGCCGGAGTAGAATTGCAGAGCCGGAGCGGTGGTGTAGACCTTCAGCTGCAATTTTTCATCTGCTGACCAGACATGCGCCGCCACTTTCTTGCCATCGCCTTTGGCCTGTAACAAGAACGCGTGATCGTAACCTTTCACTTTGCGCTGATCGTCGTCGGCAAGAAACTCACTGGCGATGATTTTGGCGCTGCGGAAATCAAAAGACGTTCCGGCGACAGATTTCAGGCCGTCGTGCGGAATGCCGCCTTCATCAACCGGCAGATATTCGTCCGCCAGAATCTGCAACTTGTGATTGCGCACGTCAGACTGCTCGCCGTCAAGATTGAAATAGACGTGATTAGTCATATTCACCGGGCAAGGTTTATCAACTGTGGCGCGATAAGTAATGGAGATACGGTTATCGTCGGTCAGACGATATTGCACCGTCGCACCGAGATTACCCGGGAAGCCCTGATCGCCATCATCTGAACTCAGGGCAAACAGTACCTGACGATCATTCTGGTTCACAATCTGCCAGCGACGTTTGTCGAACCCTTCCGGGCCGCCGTGCAGCTGGTTAACGCCCTGACTTGGCGAAAGCGTCACGGTTTCACCGTCAAAGGTATAACGGCTATTGGCGATGCGGTTGGCATAACGACCAATAGAGGCCCCCAGAAACGCGGCCTGATCCTGATAGCATTCCGGGCTGGCACAGCCGAGCAGCGCCTCGCGGACGCTGCCATCGGAAAGCGGAATACGGGCTGAAAGTAAAGTCGCACCCCAGTCCATCAGCGTGACTACCATCCCTGCGTTGTTACGCAAAGTTAACAGTCGGTACGGCTGACCATCGGGTGCCAGTGCGGGAGTTTCGTTCAGCACTGTCCTGCTCCTTGTGATGGTTTACAAACGTAAAAAGTCTCTTTAATACCTGTTTTTGCTTCATATTGTTCAGCGACAGCTTGCTGTACTGCAGGCACCAGCTCTTCCGGGATCAGCGCGACGATACAGCCGCCAAATCCGCCGCCGGTCATGCGTACGCCACCTTTGTCGCCAATCACAGCTTTGACGATTTCTACCAGAGTGTCAATTTGCGACACGGTGATTTCGAAATCATCGCGCATAGAGGCATGAGACTCCGCCATCAACTCGCCCATACGTTTCAGGTCGCCTTGCTCCAGCGCGTTGGCAGCTTCAACGGTGCGGGCGTTTTCAGTCAGGATATGACGCACGCGTTTCGCCACGATTGGGTCCAGTTCATGCGCAACAGCGTTGAACTCTTCAATGGTGACATCGCGCAGGGCTGGCTGCTGGAAGAAACGCGCACCGGTTTCGCACTGTTCACGACGGGTGTTGTATTCGCTGCCAACCAGGGTACGTTTGAAGTTACTGTTGATGATGACGACAGCCACACCTTTGGGCATGGAAACTGCTTTGGTCCCCAGTGAGCGGCAGTCAATCAGCAAGGCATGATCTTTCTTGCCGAGTGCGGAAATTAGCTGATCCATGATCCCGCAGTTACAGCCAACAAACTGGTTTTCTGCTTCCTGACCGTTAAGCGCGATTTGTGCGCCGTCCAGCGGCAGATGATAAAGCTGCTGCAATACGGTTCCGACCGCGACTTCCAGTGAAGCGGAAGAACTTAACCCAGCACCCTGCGGCACATTGCCGCTGATCACCATGTCCACACCGCCGAAGCTGTTGTTACGCAGTTGCAGATGTTTCACCACGCCACGAACGTAGTTCGCCCATTGATAGTTTTCATGCGCGACAATGGGCGCATCGAGGGAAAACTCGTCGAGCTGATTTTCATAATCGGCTGCCATTACGCGAACTTTACGGTCATCGCGTGGCGCACAGCTGATCACGGTTTGATAATCAATCGCGCAGGGCAGAACGAAACCGTCGTTGTAGTCGGTGTGTTCACCAATCAAATTCACGCGGCCAGGCGCCTGAATGGTGTGAGTGGCAGGGTAGCCAAATGCGTTGGCAAACAGAGATTGTGTTTTTTCTTTCAGACTCATTTCTTACACTCCGGATTCGCGAAAATGGATATCGCTGACTGCGCGCAAACGCTCTGCTGCCTGTTCTGCGGTCAGGTCTCGCTGGGTCTCTGCCAGCATTTCATAACCAACCATAAATTTACGTACGGTGGCGGAGCGCAACAGAGGCGGATAAAAGTGCGCGTGCAGCTGCCAGTGTTGATTCTCTTCGCCATTAAATGGCGCGCCGTGCCAGCCCATAGAGTAGGGGAAGGAGCACTGGAAGAGGTTGTCATAACGACTGGTCAGCTTTTTCAACGCCAGCGCCAAATCGCTGCGCTGGGCGTCGGTCAAATCGGTGATCCGCAAAACGTGGGCTTTGGGCAGCAGTAGCGTTTCGAACGGCCAGGCAGCCCAGTAAGGCACAACGGCTAACCAGTGTTCGGTTTCGACAACGGTACGGCTACCGTCTGCCAGCTCGCGCTGAACATAATCCACCAGCATTGGCGATTTCTGCTCGGCAAAATATTCTTTTTGCAGGCGGTCTTCGCGCTCAGCTTCGTTAGGCAGGAAGCTATTTGCCCAAATCTGTCCGTGCGGATGCGGGTTAGAGCAGCCCATCGCCGCACCTTTGTTTTCAAAGACCTGCACCCATGGGTATGTTTTCCCCAGTTCTGCGGTTTGCTCCTGCCAGGTTTTGACGATTTCCGTCAATGCCGCAACGCTGAGTTCTGGCAACGTTTTACTGTGATCCGGTGAAAAGCAGATCACCCGGCTGGTACCGCGCGCGCTCTGGCAACGCATCAGCGGATCGTTGCTTTCTGGCGCATCTGGCGTGTCAGACATCAAGGCCGCAAAGTCATTAGTGAAAACGTAAGTCCCGGTGTAATCGGGGTTTTTATCGCCTGTCACCCGCACATTACCTGCGCAGAGGAAGCAATCTGGATCGTGCGCAGGTAACACCTGTTTGGCTGGCGTTTCCTGCGCCCCCTGCCAGGGGCGCTTAGCGCGGTGCGGTGAAACCAGAATCCATTGCCCGGTGAGCGGGTTGTAGCGGCGATGTGGATGATCAACGGGATTAAATTGCGTCATGGTCGTTCCTTAATCGGGATATCCCTGTGGATGGCGTGACTGCCAGTGCCAGGTGTCCTGCGCCATTTCATCGAGTGTGCGCGTCACGCGCCAGTTCAGTTCACGGTCGGCTTTGCTGGCGTCCGCCCAGTAGGCCGGAAGGTCGCCCTCGCGACGCGGTGCAAAATGATAGTTAACTGGTTTGCCGCAGGCTTTGCTGAAGGCATTAACCACGTCCAGCACGCTGCTGCCTACGCCAGCGCCGAGGTTGTAGATGTGTACGCCTGGCTTGTTCGCCAGTTTCTCCATCGCCACGACGTGACCGTCCGCCAGATCCATTACGTGGATGTAATCGCGTACGCCAGTACCGTCTTCGGTCGGATAATCGTTACCAAAAATCGCCAGCGAGTCGCGACGGCCTACAGCAACCTGGGCGATGTATGGCATCAGGTTATTCGGAATGCCTTGCGGATCTTCGCCCATATCGCCCGACGGATGTGCGCCAACCGGGTTGAAGTAGCGCAGCAGGGCAATGCTCCAGTCCGGCTGGGCTTTTTGCAGATCGGTGAGGATCTGTTCAACCATCAGTTTGCTTTTGCCGTAAGGGCTTTGCGGTGTGCCGGTCGGGAAGCTTTCAACGTATGGAATTTTGGGCTGATCGCCATAGACGGTGGCGGAGGAGCTAAAAATAAAGTTTTTGACGTTCGCGGCGCGCATGGCGCTAATCAGGCGCAGGGTGCCGTTAACATTGTTGTCGTAATATTCCAGCGGTTTTTGTACCGATTCGCCAACGGCTTTCAGCCCGGCGAAGTGGATCACAGTGTCGATAGCGTGATCGTGCAGGATCTCGGTCATCAACGCTTCGTTACGGATATCGCCTTCAACAAACGTTGGATGTTTGCCGCCTAAACGCTCGATAACAGGCAGTACGCTGCGCTTACTGTTACAGAGGTTATCAAGAATGATGACATCATGACCGTTTTGCAGTAATTGCACACAGGTATGACTTCCAATGTAACCGCTACCACCGGTAACCAGAACTCTCATAATTCGCTCCATTAGGCTTATGGTATGAAATAACCATAGCATAACAAAGATGCGAAAAGTGTGACATGGAATAAATTAGTGGAATCGTTTACACAAGAATTTAGCCGTTTTTTATGCGCGATTAAGTGATTATAAAACAGAGGGTTTATGAATGATTGCGCTTTTTATCTGAAAAAAGTCGCGGTTTCATGCCTGCATGCGTCGAACCGTTGGCCGGAGAGGGCGTTTAGGCCGCCTCCGGTACAGTCAGCATTACCGACTCAGTTTATTTTTGTCAGCGCATAGCGATAAAAGTCACCGTCCGGCACGAACTCAAGACGATGGGTAATACAGGCAGGCGCATCTTCAGCGTGGTGCGAAACAAACAACAATTGCGTTTCACCTTCGCTAATCAGCACATCAACAAAACGGCGGATAAGCTGGCGATTGAGTGGATCAAGCCCCTGTAGTGGTTCATCGAGAATAAGCAACGTCGGATGTTTCACCAGTGCGCGGACAATCAGCGCCAGACGCTGCTGTCCCCAGGAAAGACTATGGAAAGGAGCGTCAGCCGTGCGTTTATCAATGCCGAGAATATCCAGCCACTGCTGCACCAGCTTTTGCTGGCGATCCGAAACGGCCTGATAAATGCCAATCGAATCAAAATAACCAGACAGGATCACATTACGCACGGTAGTGCTGACCCGGTAATCCAGATGCAAACTACTGCTGACGTAACCGATATGCTTTTTGATATCCCAGATGGTTTCGCCGCTGCCGCGACGTCGTCCGAAAAGCGTTAAATCGTTGCTGTAACCTTGCGGATGATCGCCAGTAATCAGGCTTAATAACGTCGATTTTCCCGCGCCATTTGGCCCGACAATTTGCCAGTGTTCGCCTGGATTCACCTGCCAGCTAAGGTTATTAAGAATGGGGCGATCGTTATAAGAAACCACGCCATTGTTCAGCACAATGCGCGGTTCGTTGGCGGGTAAGGCGTGACGTGCTGAAGGTTCATCCGGCTCCGGCAGTTGTACACCTTCAAGCTGTTCGCTATGCGCCAGTTGCGCAACGAGTGCTTGTTGGAGCAGTTCCTCTTTAGCGCCCGTTTCCGCTAACGTACAATCCGCCAGCACGCCAGCAAACTGGACAAATTCCGGGATCTCATCGAAGCGATTGAGCACCAGTACCAGAGTAATACCGGACTGATGTAACGAGGCGAGTAGCTCAGCCAGCTGCTGACGTGAGGCAACATCCAGGCCATCGAACGGCTCATCAAGAATCAACAAGTCAGGCTCCGACATCAGCGCCTGACACAGCAGGGTTTTTCGCGTCTCGCCAGTGGAAAGGTATTTAAAGCGTCGGTCGAGGAGGGCGGTAATACCGAACTGCTGCGCCAGTTGCATACAACGCGGTGCATCCTTTACTTCATCCTGAATGATTTCAGCCGTGGTACGCCCGGTGTCATCTTCGCCAGGGCCGAGCATATCGGTGTTATTCCGCTGCCATTCGTCGCTGACGAGCTTTTGCAATTGCTCGAAGGAGAGACGAGTGATGTGGGAAAACTGGCTTTGCCGCTCACCTTTCAAAAGCGGAAGTTCCCCCGCCAGCGCGCGGGCCAGGGCCGATTTCCCGCTTCCATTCGAACCGACAAACGCCCAACTATCACCCGCGTTTAACGTTAGCTGAGGCAATTGCAGCGTTTTTGTGTCGCTAAGACGAAACGTGCCTTGCAAAATTTGCAATGATGACATTTTATATCCCATTTTGTGCAGCGATTACTGACAGGGATACGTGTTTCATAACAAATTGTCAACACGCTTAGCACAGCGTGGCGATAATCACGCTGTCGGCATTAAAGTAGGCCGTGACATTCTGTCCTTGCTGAAGAGAAGTCGCTTCATTTACCGGCACTGTGGCGCACAGTGTTTGCCCGTCGGGTAGCGCCATTAATACTTCGCACTGCTCTGCGCCGCGCTCAATATGACTAATAATACCCGGTAATTGGTTGTCGGCGTTTTGTGCGACCGCTTCGTCCTGAGTAATGCCTACCCACGGCGCTTTTAGTAATATCAACACTTCTTTGCCTTCATCCAGCCCCAGACGCGCGCCGCTTTGTGCGGTAATTGCGACTTTCAGGCGTGTTTTTCCGTCAGCCAGTAAGACATCAACATGCTGTTGAACGTCATCATGATCGCGGGCGGTGATGGTGCCAAACCATTGGTTACGGGCGCTGGTTTGCAGTGAAAAACGTGAGATCGCGGCCAGCAGGCTGTTCAGCGGCAGGGCGTCATCGTCACTTAACACATCAAAGGCTTTTTGCTGGATTTGCGCCAGTAAGTCATAGAGCTGAATCAGTCGCTGACCATAGCGGGTCAGTACTGCGCCGCCGCCACCTTTACCGCCTGTTGCGCGCTCGACCAGAATATGCTCACTTAACTGATTCATTTCGTTAATGGCATCCCAGGCGCTTTTATAGCTGATACCGGCATCTTTCGCTCCCTGGCTAATGGAACCGGAAAGCGCAATGTGTTTTAGTAGCGAAATGCGGCGCGGGTCGGCGAATAATTTTTGTTGGAGCTTAAGGGTGAGAAGGATTTCGGCCTGCATAACAATATCCTGGCAAAAGTCTTATTGTGACGGAAAACGGACGCCACGCAAAGCTGACCGCACAAAAGGGGAGTGCTTTTCTGTGCTTAGCGGTTAGAATAGTCTCATGACTATATCTGGAGTTGACCATGTTAGAGTTATTAAAAAGTCTGGTATTCGCCGTAATCATGGTACCTGTCGTGATGGCCATCATCCTGGGTCTGATTTACGGTCTTGGTGAAGTATTCAACATCTTTTCTGGTGTTGGTAAAAAAGACCAGCCCGGACAAAATCATTGATTCCCTGAATGCCCGCTTAGTCGGGCATTTCTTTTTCTCAACTTCCTGCTTTTCCTGCCGATATTTTTTCTCATCTACCTCACAAAGGTTAGCAATAACTGCTGGGAAAATTCTGAGTTAGCCGTTATATTGTCGCCTACATAACGTTACATTAAGGGGTTACCAATGGCTCGTAAATGGTTGAACTTGTTTGCCGGGGCGGCACTCTCTTTCGCTGTTGCTGGCAATGCACTGGCAGATGAAGGGAAAATCACGGTGTTCGCCGCCGCATCACTGACTAACGCAATGCAGGACATTGCTACGCAGTATAAAAAAGAGAAAGGCGTGGATGTGGTTTCTTCTTTCGCTTCGTCATCTACTCTCGCCCGTCAGATTGAAGCGGGTGCGCCTGCGGATCTGTTTATTTCTGCCGATCAGAAATGGATGGATTATGCGGTTGATAAAAAAGCGATCGATACAGCTACGCGTCAGACACTGCTCGGCAATAGCCTGGTCGTTGTAGCACCGAAAGCCAGCGAGCAGAAAGATTTCACCATCGACAGCAAAACCAACTGGACTTCGCTGCTGAATGGCGGTCGTCTGGCGGTTGGCGATCCGGAACATGTTCCCGCTGGCATTTATGCAAAAGAAGCACTGCAAAAACTGGGCGCATGGGATACGCTCTCCCCGAAACTGGCTCCGGCGGAAGATGTTCGTGGCGCGCTGGCGTTGGTCGAACGCAATGAAGCGCCGCTGGGCATAGTTTACGGTTCTGACGCAGTTGCCAGCAAAGGGGTAAAAGTGGTCGCCACCTTCCCGGAAGATTCGCATAAAAAAGTGGAATACCCGGTTGCTGTTGTGGAAGGGCATAACAATGCGACAGTGAAAGCATTTTATGATTATTTGAAAGGGCCGCAGGCTGCGGAAATCTTTAAACGTTACGGATTTACAACCAAGTAATGATACTGACCGATCCAGAATGGCAGGCGGTTTTACTAAGCCTGAAAGTTTCTTCCCTGGCTGTGCTGTTTAGCCTGCCGTTTGGGATCTTTTTTGCCTGGTTACTGGTGCGTTGCACGTTTCCGGGCAAAGCTCTGCTCGACAGCGTACTGCATCTACCGCTGGTGTTACCGCCCGTGGTCGTCGGTTACTTATTATTAGTTTCGATGGGACGGCGCGGATTTATCGGTGAACGTCTGTATGACTGGTTTGGCATTACCTTCGCCTTTAGCTGGCGCGGCGCGGTTCTCGCTGCCGCCGTCATGTCGTTTCCGCTGATGGTGCGGGCAATTCGTCTGGCGCTGGAAGGTGTTGATATCAAACTGGAACAGGCCGCAAGAACACTGGGTGCCGGGCGCTGGCGCGTTTTCTTTACTATCACGTTACCGCTGACCTTACCGGGCATTATTGTTGGTACGGTACTGGCTTTTGCTCGTTCTCTCGGTGAGTTTGGTGCAACCATCACCTTTGTGTCGAACATTCCTGGTGAAACGCGAACCATTCCTTCTGCCATGTATACCCTGATCCAGACCCCCGGCGGGGAAAGTGGCGCGGCGAGACTGTGCATTATTTCTATTGCACTGGCGATGATCTCCCTGTTGATTTCAGAATGGCTGGCCAGAATCAGCCGTGAACGGGCGGGGCGCTAATCATGCTGGAACTGAATTTTTCCCAGACGTTGGGCAACCATTGCCTGACCATTAATGAAACGCTGCCCGCCAATGGCATCACTGCTATCTTTGGCGTCTCCGGTGCCGGAAAAACTTCGCTGATTAACGCCATCAGTGGACTGACGCGCCCGCAAAAAGGGCGGATTGTCCTCAATGGGCGGGTACTAAATGATGCCGAAAAAGGTATCTGCCTGACGCCAGAAAAGCGTCGCGTTGGCTATGTTTTTCAGGATGCGCGGCTGTTCCCGCATTACAAAGTGCGTGGCAATCTGCGCTACGGCATGTCGAAAAGTATGGTCGATCAGTTCGATAAGCTGGTGGCGCTTTTAGGCATTGAACCGTTGCTTGACCGTTTACCAGGCAGCCTGTCCGGAGGCGAAAAACAGCGCGTGGCGATTGGTCGGGCTTTGCTGACAGCACCGGAATTGCTGTTGCTGGATGAACCGCTGGCGTCACTGGATATTCCGCGTAAATGCGAACTGTTGCCTTATCTGCAACGGCTGACACGGGAAATCAACATTCCGATGTTGTATGTCAGCCATTCGCTGGATGAGATCCTCCATCTGGCAGACAGAGTGATGGTACTGGAAAACGGTCAGGTGAAAGCCTTTGGCGTGCTGGAGGAAGTGTGGGGCAGTAGCGTGATGAATCCGTGGCTGCCGAAAGAGCAACAAAGTAGCATTCTGAAAGTGACGGTGCTTGAGCATCATCCGCATTACGCGATGACCGCGCTGGCGCTGGGCGATCAGCATTTGTGGGTCAATAAGCTGGACGAACCGCTGCAAGCTGCGCTACGCATCCGCATTCAGGCTACCGATGTCTCGCTGGTTTTACAACCGCCGCAGCAAACCAGCATTCGTAACGTATTGCGGGCAAAAGTTGTTAATAGTTATGACGACAACGGCCAGGTGGAAGTGGAGCTGGAAGTCGGCGGTAAAACGCTGTGGGCGCGTATCAGCCCGTGGGCCAGGGATGAACTGGCGATCAAACCAGGCTTGTGGCTGTACGCGCAAATTAAAAGTGTGTCGATAACCGCCTGATTAAATCAGGTGGCTATAAATGAACTGGGCAATGCTGTCGGTGGTGTTATCACCAATCACAATGTTGGCGCGCGCTTTTACCGCGTCATCGGCGTTGCCCATCGCCACGCCTGTACCAGCGGCTTCCAGCATACTGATATCATTAAAGTTATCGCCGAATGCCACGACGTTTTCCATCGACCAACCTTGTGCCTCAACCCATTTCGTCAAACGTTTACCTTTGCTGTTGCCGCCGCGTGCAATATCAACCTGATCGTGCCAGGACCATTCACACTCCAGTCCCAGTTCATGTTCGACATGCTTACCAAAATGCTGCAATTGCGGCAGGTCATCGTGCGTCAGGGCGAACTTCCATACGGCGTTAACTTGTTGCGCCGTTTCAGCCAGAGAAGCGACTTGTGTGAAAGTCGGACGCTGTTCCGGCGGCAGGGTTTGCGCCCAGTTAGACGTGCGAATGACATGCCCGGTCGGGTGCTCATAGACCATTGCATCATCGACATACATCAGACCGTGAATGTGGTGTTCATTCAGCATCTCAATGAGTTGCAGGGCTTTATTAACGGGCATTGGGTCCGCTTCCAGCACTGTTTTTGCATGATAATCATACAAATAGGTGCCATTACAGCAAATAGCAGGTGTATCCAGCGCCAGCGCCTGATAAAAAGGATGAATAGCGACGTGATGGCGACCTGTGACGATGATTAATTGATAGCCTGCTTCGCGAGCGCGGGCCAGGGCTTCTATCGATGATGGAAGCAAGGTCTTTTTCGGGGTCAATAAGGTGCCGTCTAAGTCGAGAGCAATCACGCGTGTGGTCATGGCGTATTCCAGATTAAGGTTAAGAATTTTCTTCTGCGCGAATGGTACACCGATACCACTATCGGACAAAATTCTGCGTTTTAATTCAGCATTCACCGCCAAAAGCGACTAATTTTAGCTGTTACAGTCAGTTGCTAAATGCAAAGGAGCATTCATGAAGCAAACAGTTTATATCGCCAGCCCTGAGAGCCAGCAAATTCACGTCTGGAACCTGAATCATGAAGGCGCACTGACGCTGACACAGGTTGTCGATGTGCCGGGGCAGGTGCAGCCGATGGTGGTCAGCCCGGACAAACGTTATCTCTATGTTGGTGTGCGCCCTGAGTTTCGCGTCCTGGCGTATCGTATCGCCCCGGACGATGGCGCACTGACCTTTGCCGCAGAGTCTGCGCTGCCGGGTAGTCCGACGCATATTTCCACCGATCACCAGGGGCAGTTTGTCTTTGTTGGTTCTTACAATGCGGGTAACGTGAGCGTAACGCGTCTGGAAGATGGCCTGCCAGTGGGCGTCGTCGATGTGGTCGAGGGGCTGGACGGTTGCCATTCCGCCAATATCTCACCGGACAACCGTACGCTGTGGGTTCCGGCATTAAAGCAGGATCGCATTTGTCTGTTTACGGTCAGCGATGATGGTCATCTGGTGGCACAGGACCCTGCGGAAGTGACTACCGTTGAAGGGGCCGGCCCGCGTCATATGGTATTCCATCCAAACGAACAATATGCGTATTGCGTCAATGAGTTAAACAGCTCAGTGGATGTCTGGGAACTGAAAGATCCGCATGGCAATATCGAATGTGTCCAGACGCTGGATATGATGCCGGAAAACTTCTCCGACACCCGTTGGGCGGCTGATATTCATATCACCCCGGATGGTCGTCATTTATACGCCTGCGACCGTACCGCCAATCTGATAACTGTTTTCAGCGTTTCGGAAGATGGCAGCGTGTTGAGTAAAGAAGGCTTCCAGCCAACGGAAACCCAGCCGCGCGGCTTCAATGTTGATCACAGCGGCAAGTATCTGATTGCCGCCGGGCAAAAATCTCACCACATCTCGGTATACGAAATTGTTGGCGAGCAGGGGCTACTGCATGAAAAAGGCCGCTATGCGGTCGGGCAGGGACCAATGTGGGTGGTGGTTAACGCACACTAACCGCTGATTTACCCGGCGCAGTCTCTTCTGCGCCGGTGTATTAACCTATCTCCTGTAACGCATGTCTCTGGCGTTCGACGATATTGGTCCACAAATTGTCTTTATCGTCAGTCCACAAATTAATCAGCAAGGCAAAAAAGCGTTCAGCTGCCGGAGAAAGCACGGCATCTTTGCGGCGAATAATCCCCAATGTCCGACGTATAACCGGTTCCACCAGCGGGATACCAATAATCGAAGAATAGGGTGCATGGGGCATTGCCAGACCAGGAAGCGCCGAAATCCCCAGTCCCGCCTCCACCAGTCCTAATGACGTCGAAAGATGACGCACTTCGTAAAACCAGTCCAGCTTCCAGGGCTTGTCGGCCAGCTGTTGTTCTATCAACAGTCGGTTGCCGCTGGAGGAGCGTACGCCAATCATTTTGTAACCCACTAACTCCTGCCATTCTACAAGCTGCTTTTTGGCCAATGGATGGTCACGCCGACAGGCCAGCACGAACGGCTCGTTGACCAGTGGGGTAAAATCAATGGATGAATTTGTGACGTTGTTCATGTTTATGCCAAAGTCTGATTCGTTACACAGCACCGATTCCATGCAATTATTCGTGCCTTGTTCCAGAATCCGCACTTTAATATTGGGATACAGCTCATTAAATTTACCGATTGCCAGCGGTAAAAAATAAAATACCGCGGTCGGAATACACGCTAACGTCACCATACCACGATGATCAGCATTCATATCACGAATATTAAAAAGCGTTTCATCGAATTTCTTTATTAATTCCCGCGCCTCCGGGAGCAACCTTTTTCCTGCTTTTGTTAACGTAACCTTGCGAGTTGTACGCTCAAATAGTTGAATATGTAAATCTTCCTCCATCTTTTTTATTCTTCGCGTTAATGCAGGTTGCGTAATATTGAGTAATTTAGCGGCATTGTTAAATGAACTGGACTCTGCCAGTATGACAAATGCCTTCATACTTGATAATTCATGCTTCATTATTACTCCGAAAAATGGAAGCGTCGATTTTGGGTGGCTGGCCGTTAAAAATTTTAACTGCATTTAGCCAACTTAAATTAATGAAAAAATGTTATTAATCGTTGAGCTAAAGTCATTAGAGATGCTTTGCCCTTAATGTAACCATATCGCAATAAGTTATGTTTTTAAATTGAGGGCATTATTATGAAAAAAATACCCTGCGTGATGATGCGAGGTGGAACCTCGAGGGGCGCGTTCCTGTTAGCGGAACATCTACCCGAAGATCAAACGCAGCGCGATAAAATATTGATGGCAATTATGGGTTCCGGTAACGATCTGGAAATTGACGGTATTGGCGGCGGTAATCCGCTGACCAGTAAAGTCGCCATTATTAGCCGTTCCAGCGATCCGCGTGCAGATGTCGATTATCTGTTTGCTCAAGTTATCGTCCATGAGCAACGTGTCGATACCACGCCTAACTGCGGCAATATGCTGTCTGGGGTTGGGGCATTCGCCATTGAAAATGGTTTGATTGCAGCGACTTCGCCAGTTACCCGCGTACGTATCCGCAACGTCAATACTGGTACGTTCATCGAGGCTGATGTGCAAACGCCAAATGGTGTTGTCGAGTACGAGGGTGGCGCCAGAATTGACGGCGTACCGGGTACTGCCGCACCGGTTGCGCTCACTTTCCTGAATGCCGCCGGAACCAAAACCGGAAAAGTCTTCCCGACTGATAATCAGATTGATTATTTTGACGATGTCCCGGTGACCTGTATCGATATGGCGATGCCAGTTGTCATTATTCCTGCTGAATATCTGGGAAAAACAGGCTATGAATCACCGGCGGAGCTGGATGCCGACAAAGCATTATTAGCCCGCATTGAATCTATCCGTCTACAAGCGGGTAAAGCAATGGGCTTAGGCGATGTCAGTAATATGGTTATCCCTAAACCTGTGCTTATTTCTCCAGCGCAGAAAGGCGGAGCAATTAATGTGCGTTATTTTATGCCGCATTCTTGCCATCGCGCGCTGGCGATAACCGGAGCTATTGCCATTTCCAGTAGTTGTGCATTGGAAGGCACCGTCACCCGACAAATCGTCCCTTCTGTAGGATACGGCAATATCACCTAGATTCTACGTCAGTACTTCAAAAAGCATAATCAAAGCCTTGATAAATATGCATTCCTTCGAAATTCAGCTTTCACCCATTGGGTGAAAGAAAAGTGCTCAAAAATATGTTAAATTATCAGCTTTTATGACTCGATATATGGTAAAATAATAGTAAGAAAAGTAGTAAAAAGGGGTTCTAATTATGATTAATAAAATTGATTTCAAAGCTAAGAATCTAACATCAAATGCAGGTCTTTTTCTGCTCCTTGAGAATGCAAAAAGCAATGGGATTTTTGATTTTATTGAAAATGACCTCGTATTTGATAATGACTCAACAAATAAAATCAAGATGAATCATATAAAGACCATGCTCTGCGGTCACTTCATTGGCATTGATAAGTTAGAACGTCTAAAGCTACTTCAAAATGATCCCCTCGTCAACGAGTTTGATATTTCCGTAAAAGAACCTGAAACAGTGTCACGGTTTCTAGGAAACTTCAACTTCAAGACAACCCAAATGTTTAGAGACATTAATTTTAAAGTCTTTAAAAAACTGCTCACTAAAAGTAAATTGACATCCATTACGATTGATATTGATAGTAGTGTAATTAACGTAGAAGGTCATCAAGAAGGTGCGTCAAAAGGATATAATCCTAAGAAACTGGGAAACCGATGCTACAATATCCAATTTGCATTTTGCGACGAATTAAAAGCATATGTTACCGGATTTGTAAGAAGTGGCAATACTTACACTGCAAACGGTGCTGCGGAAATGATCAAAGAAATTGTTGCTAACATCAAATCAGACGATTTAGAAATTTTATTTCGAATGGATAGTGGCTACTTTGATGAAAAAATTATCGAAACGATAGAATCTCTTGGATGCAAATATTTAATTAAAGCCAAAAGTTATTCTACACTCACCTCACAAGCAACGAATTCATCAATTGTATTCGTTAAAGGAGAAGAAGGTAGAGAAACTACAGAACTGTATACAAAATTAGTTAAATGGGAAAAAGACAGAAGATTTGTCGTATCTCGCGTACTGAAACCAGAAAAAGAAAGAGCACAATTATCACTTTTAGAAGGTTCCGAATACGACTACTTTTTCTTTGTAACAAATACTACCTTGCTTTCTGAAAAAGTAGTTATATACTATGAAAAGCGTGGTAATGCTGAAAACTATATCAAAGAAGCCAAATACGACATGGCGGTGGGTCATCTCTTGCTAAAGTCATTTTGGGCGAATGAAGCCGTGTTTCAAATGATGATGCTTTCATATAACCTATTTTTGTTGTTCAAGTTTGATTCCTTGGACTCTTCAGAATACAGACAGCAAATAAAGACCTTTCGTTTGAAGTATGTATTTCTTGCAGCAAAAATAATCAAAACCGCAAGATATGTAATCATGAAGTTGTCGGAAAACTATCCGTACAAGGGAGTGTATGAAAAATGTCTGGTATAATAAGAATATCATCAATAAAATTGAGTGTTGCTCTGTGGATAACTTGCAGAGTTTATTAAGTATCATTGCAGCAAAGATGAAATCAATGATTTATCAAAAATGATTGAAAGGTGGTTGTAAATAATGTTACAATGTGTGAGAAGCAGTCTAAATTCTTCGTGAAATAGTGATTTTTGAAGCTAATAAAAAACACACGTGGAATTTAGGGACTATTCATGTTGTTGTTATTTCGTATCTTCCAGAATAAGGAATCCCATGGTTAAAAAATCACTGCGCCAGTTCACGCTGATGGCGACGGCAACCGTCACGCTGTTGTTAGGAAGTGTGCCGCTGTATGCGCAAACGGCGGACGTACAGCAAAAACTTGCCGAATTAGAGCGGCAGTCGGGAGGCAGACTGGGTGTGGCATTGATTAACACAGCAGATAATTCGCAAATACTTTATCGTGCTGATGAGCGCTTTGCGATGTGCAGCACCAGTAAAGTGATGGCCGCGGCCGCGGTGCTGAAGAAAAGTGAAAGCGAACCGAATCTGTTAAATCAGCGAGTTGAGATCAAAAAATCTGACCTTGTTAACTATAATCCGATTGCGGAAAAGCACGTCAATGGGACGATGTCACTGGCTGAGCTTAGCGCGGCCGCGCTACAGTACAGCGATAACGTGGCGATGAATAAGCTGATTGCTCACGTTGGCGGCCCGGCTAGCGTCACCGCGTTCGCCCGACAGCTGGGAGACGAAACGTTCCGTCTCGACCGTACCGAGCCGACGTTAAACACCGCCATTCCGGGCGATCCGCGTGATACCACTTCACCTCGGGCAATGGCGCAAACTCTGCGGAATCTGACGCTGGGTAAAGCATTGGGCGACAGCCAACGGGCGCAGCTGGTGACATGGATGAAAGGCAATACCACCGGTGCAGCGAGCATTCAGGCTGGACTGCCTGCTTCCTGGGTTGTGGGGGATAAAACCGGCAGCGGTGGCTATGGCACCACCAACGATATCGCGGTGATCTGGCCAAAAGATCGTGCGCCGCTGATTCTGGTCACTTACTTCACCCAGCCTCAACCTAAGGCAGAAAGCCGTCGCGATGTATTAGCGTCGGCGGCTAAAATCGTCACCGACGGTTTGTAATAGCGGAAACGGAATGGGGAAACTCATTCCGTTTTTGTTTATCGCCTTAGACGGCAAAAGTGCTGTCGCCCACCTGCGCTTGCGCATACCAGGCCATAAGCTCCGTGGTTCCTGGTTCTCCTTCCGCTGGAGCCCAGTGCGCATAGTCATCGGCAGCCACGGGTTGATAGCCACCGTGTTTTACTTCAAAAATTATGCCACCGGTATCCAGCGACAGCACGGCATGCCAGGTTCCTGCGGCCATCTCCAGCACCGTACAGGTTTCCCCCAATATCGCCCGATGGGTGACGGTACCCCGATCGTCAAAATTCAGCACCACGAAACGACCCCTTAATGGCAACAGTAGCTCGAAGGTGTGAGGGTGTCGGTGCGGGCGCACGTAGGTCCCAGGTCATATTCCTTCCGGCGTCCGGCATTTTACCGCCAGACAGCTCGGGATTCGTGATATCACCGTTCTTGCAGAATACGGTCAGAGGGAAAATACCCGCCGTGAGCATGCAGCGCTGATACGTCAGCACTATCAGTATCGTGAATTTGCCTGGCCCTGGACATTTCGCCTTACCCGTCTTTTATATACCCGGAGCTGGATAAGCAACGAACGTCCTGGCCTGCTTTTCGATCTGGCGACAGGGTGGCTTATGCAACATCGTATTATTCTCCCCGGAGCCACTACGCTGACCCGGTTGATTTCAGAGGTAAGGGAAAAGGCGACGTTGCGCCTGTGGAACAAACTGGCACTGATACCGTCAGCCGAACAGCGTTCACAGCTGGAGATGCTGCTGGGGCCAACTGATTGCAGCCGCCTGTCTTTACTGGAATCACTGAAAAAGGGCCCTGTGACCATCAGTGGTCCGGCGTTTAATGAAGCAATTGAACGCTGGAAAACTCTGAACGATTTTGGCCTGCATGCTGAAAACCTGAGTACACTCCCGGCTGTGCGCCTGAAAAATCTCGCACGTTATGCTGGTATGACTTCGGTGTTCAATATTGCCAGGATGTCACCGCAGAAAAGGATGGCGGTTCTGGTTGCCTTTGTCCTTGCATGGGAAACGCTGGCGCTGGATGATGCATTGGACGTTCTGGACGCCATGCTGGCCGTTATCATCCGTGACGCCAGAAAGATTGGGCAGAAAAAACGGCTCCGCTCGCTGAAGGATCTGGATAAATCTGCATTGGCGCTCGCCAGCGCATGTTCGTACCTGCTGAAAGAAGAAACACCGGACGAATCGATTCGTGCTGAGGTGTTCAGCTACATCCCAAGGCAAAAGCTGGCTGAAATCATCACGCTTGTCCGTGAAATTGCCCGGCCCTCAGACGATAATTTTCATGAAGAAATGGTGGAGCAGTACGGGCGCGTTCGTCGTTTCCTGCCCCATCTGCTGAATACCGTTAAATTTTCATCCGCACCTGCCGGGGTTACCACTCTGAATGCCTGTGACTACCTCAGCCGGGAGTTCAGCTCACGGCGGCAGTTTTTTGACGACGCACCAACGGAAATTATCAGTCGGTCATGGAAACGGCTGGTGATTAACAAGGAAAAACATATCACCCGCAGGGGATACACGCTCTGCTTTCTCAGTAAACTGCAGGATAGTCTGAGGCGGAGGGATGTCTACGTTACCGGCAGTAACCGGTGGGGAGATCCTCGTGCAAGATTACTACAGGGTGCTGACTGGCAGGCAAACCGGATTAAGGTTTATCGTTCTTTGGGGCACCCGACAGACCCGCAGGAAGCAATAAAATCTCTGGGTCATCAGCTTGATAGTCGTTACAGACAGGTTGCTGCACGTCTTTGCGAAAATGAGGCTGTCGAACTCGATGTTTCTGGCCCGAAGCCCCGGTTGACAATTTCTCCCCTCGCCAGTCTTGATGAGCCGGACAGTCTGAAACGACTGAGCAAAATGATCAGTGATCTACTCCCTCCGGTGGATTTAACGGAGTTGCTGCTCGAAATTAACGCCCATACCGGATTTGCTGATGAGTTTTTCCATGCTAGTGAAGCCAGTGCCAGAGTTGATGATCTGCCCGTCAGCATCAGCGCCGTGCTGATGGCTGAAGCCTGCAATATCGGTCTGGAACCACTGATCAGATCAAATGTTCCTGCACTGACCCGACACCGGCTGAACTGGACAAAAGCGAACTATCTGCGGGCTGAAACTATCACCAGCGCTAATGCCAGACTGGTTGATTTTCAGGCAACGCTGCCACTGGCACAGATATGGGGTGGAGGAGAAGTGGCATCTGCAGATGGAATGCGCTTTGTTACGCCAGTCAGAACAATCAATGCCGGACCGAACCGCAAATACTTTGGTAATAACAGAGGGATCACCTGGTACAACTTTGTGTCCGATCAGTATTCCGGCTTTCATGGCATCGTTATACCGGGGACGCTGAGGGACTCTATCTTTGTGCTGGAAGGTCTTCTGGAACAGGAGACCGGGCTGAATCCAACCGAAATTATGACCGATACAGCAGGTGCCAGCGAACTTGTCTTTGGCCTTTTCTGGCTGCTGGGATACCAGTTTTCTCCACGCCTGGCTGATGCCGGTGCTTCGGTTTTCTGGCGAATGGACCATGATGCCGACTATGGCGTGCTGAATGATATTGCCAGAGGGCAATCAGATCCCCGAAAAATAGTCCTTCAGTGGGACGAAATGATCCGGACCGCTGGCTCCCTGAAGCTGGGCAAAGTACAGGTTTCAGTGCTGGTCCGTTCATTGCTGAAAAGTGAACGTCCTTCCGGACTGACTCAGGCAATCATTGAAGTGGGGCGCATCAACAAAACGCTGTATCTGCTTAATTATATTGATGATGAAGATTACCGCCGGCGCATTCTGACCCAGCTTAATCGGGGAGAAAGTCGCCATGCCGTTGCCAGAGCCATCTGTCACGGTCAAAAAGGTGAGATAAGAAAACGATATACCGACGGTCAGGAAGATCAACTGGGCACACTGGGGCTGGTCACTAACGCCGTCGTGTTATGGAACACTATTTATATGCAGGCAGCCCTGGATCATCTCCGGGCGCAGGGTGAAACACTGAATGATGAAGATATCGCACGCCTCTCCCCGCTTTGCCACGGACATATCAATATGCTCGGCCATTATTCCTTCACGCTGGCAGAACTGGTGACCAAAGGACATCTGAGACCATTAAAAGAGGCGTCAGAGGCAGAAAACGTTGCTTAACGTGAGTTTTCGTTCCACTGAGCGTCAGACCCCTAAAATCCTGATGCTGATGTAGTCCCGTTTTATCGTCATCACGAAGCTTTCTGCTATGCCATTGCTTTCCGGGCTTCGCACTGCTGTCGTACAAGGCTCCAGTCCCAGCAACCGGGCGAACGCCGGCACTGTTGGCAACTGCCTTCCGAAGCGTTTTTCCACCGCACCCAGCATGACATCCTGCACCGTTTCTTTGTCATAGCCTCCGGTGCTCGCTGCCCAGTCAATGATCTCCCTGTCGCAGCAGTCCTGCGCGAAGGTCACCCGCAGCTTTTCGCCATTATCACAGCGGAACTCAAAGCCATCTGAGCACCAGCGCCGGTTACTTTCCGCTACTGCTACGCGCCCCTTATGGGCCCGCTTACGGCAAGGATCAGCGGGTTTACGTTCAAGAAGCAGATTATGCGTTCTCATAATGCGATACACCCGCTTTGCATTAACCACAGGCAGGCCGTCCCGCTCCGACTCCCGTCGCAGCAGCGCCCACACACGGCGATAACCATACGTCGGCAGGTCAGCCACCGCCATGTTTATCCGGGACAATACGGTGGTATCGTCAGAACGGGGCTGCCGTCTGCGATCCTGTCAGTCAGATGGCCGGTGAACCCGAATGCTCAACTGCGCACGCGACACGCCAAGACTTCTGCAAACGTCGCTTATTCGTCGTTCCCAGGCAACGAGGGCGCATGCGCAATCCATTTTTTTGCCCGGCCGAACTCCACGGCCTCTTTGAGTATCTCGGCTTCCATCGTCTTTTTGCCCAGAAGGCGCTGGAGTTCGCGAATTTGCTTATTGGCGGCAGCGAGTTCGGAGGCCGGCACCACTTCCTCGCCCGATGCAACAGCCGTCAGTGAACCGTCTTAATATTGCTTGCGCCATTTGAATATCTGGTTTGCATTGATGCCATGCAGGCGCGCGACATGAGACACGGTCATACCGGGCTCCATAGTCTGCTGAATAATGGCAATTTTTTCCTGCGGTGTACGACGCCGACGCCGCTCAGGTCCTGATAACACTTCAACCATCTTATCGTTCTGACTGGTATTAAACATAGTTCCAAGACTACCTCTTATTTTAAGAGAGTCGAAGTGTCTGGTGATCTATGGGGCCAGTCTAGCCCTCTTCCAAGTGTAGGGAGATATAGTCAAAGTTTGCTTCTCCGCCGATGAGTCCGCCCTGCGTCGGATAGTCCGATTTTTTACCGGCGAAGCACGGCTCTCCTAACCCTATCTAAAGCGAATAACTTTTTTCAACAGGGCCGCGTGCCAATGCAAGAGCGATAGGCGCTCTACGCGCCAATTTGACCACTTAAAACAGGTAAATTGAGGGGTTGTAATGTGTTGATGTAACAGGCTTTTATTTTAATGTCTTGGCATATGTATAATGGTAGTCTAGCCCTCCTTTCAACAAGGAGTACTCATGGAAACCTACAATCATACATATCGGCACCACAACTTTTCACATAAAGACTTAAGTGATCTCACCTTCACCGCTTGCACATTCATTCGCAGCGACTTTCGACGTGCTAACTTGCGTGATACGACATTCGTCAACTGCAAGTTCATTGAACAGGGTGATATCGAAGGCTGCCACTTTGATGTCGCAGATCTTCGTGATGCAAGTTTCCAACAATGCCAACTTGCGATGGCAAACTTCAGTAATGCCAATTGCTACGGTATAGAGTTCCGTGCGTGTGATTTAAAAGGTGCCAACTTTTCCCGAACAAACTTTGCCCATCAAGTGAGTAATCGTATGTACTTTTGCTCAGCATTTATTTCTGGATGTAATCTTTCCTATGCCAATATGGAGAGGGTTTGTTTAGAAAAATGTGAGTTGTTTGAAAATCGCTGGATAGGAACGAACCTAGCGGGTGCATCACTGAAAGAGTCAGACTTAAGTCGAGGTGTTTTTTCCGAAGATGTCTGGGGGCAATTTAGCCTACAGGGTGCCAATTTATGCCACGCCGAACTCGACGGTTTAGATCCCCGCAAAGTCGATACATCAGGTATCAAAATTGCAGCCTGGCAGCAAGAACTGATTCTCGAAGCACTGGGTATTGTTGTTTATCCTGACTAATTGCTTTGATGTGTGATTTTAAACGCTCAAATTTATAAAACGAATAATATTGTCAACCTTGCAATAATAGACATAGGGACAACCATGTATAAATTTTTACCCTCAGGCGTCTTCACAATAGAGCCATATAGCAGTGGGTCACTTAGTGGGCTTAATTTTTCCATTAAAGATAATATTAATATTGCTCAGTATAAAACATCATATGGTAGCCCATCTTGGCAAGTAAACATAAGGCTGCCATTTATAAGGCACTGTTGCAAAAATGTGGAGGTGATAGGGGTACTACGCCGGAACCCCAGATTTTTCCGTCCGTTCAAATTATCCACGGTTGAGCAGCTTGATCCCGTCCGCCCGCAGTTGACCAACAGGGGAAATATGCCTGTACAAAGTTTGCCGGGTTATCCCAAGTTCCTGGCATAGCGTACTGACCTTTGTTTCTGATTGTCCCATTGATGCCATTGCCAGTCGCAGTTTGACTGGCGTCATTTTATAAGGTCGGCCGCCGTTCCGCCCACGGGCTCTTGCTGATGCCAGACCTGCAGTCGTTCTTTCAGCAATCAGTTCGCGCTCAAACTCCGCCAGTGCGGCAAAGATACCGAAGACAAGCTTGCCAGCGGCCGTTGTTGTGTCGATAGTCGCCCCGTGACCGGTCAGCACTTTCAGACCGGTCCCCCTCGCGGTCAGGTCGTGCACTGTATTAATGAGATGACGAAGATCACGACCGAGGCGGTCCAGCTTCCATACGACCGAGAGCATAAAAAATATTGGGGCAGCGTGAGCTATGCTGCCATCGCTGGTCCCTTCCCGTCACTTTGAAAACCCGGATACCAGCAGACAAATTTATCCTGCAGTTCGTTATTCAAAACGGCGGTCCGGGTCTGTAACAAATAATGAGCCCCTTTTCTGCTCCACTGCATCTGCTGCTTTTTGGCCATTCGTCTGGCGATCACTTCATTGATCGTGGATTCCACAAACGCGGTTGATACCGGCTCTCCGTACCGACGCATTTCGCCGTAGTTTGGGATCATCATCTTATTATTCCGGATGTAGGTATACATTTCATCCAGATGTTTTTGCAGGGATTTCAGGCTAGGATAGCTGAGTTCAGGGTCATCGCAATACATAACGCAATTATCAATATGTTCCAGCGCAGCGACAACATTGCCATGCCAGAGATATCGTTTAATGCTTTCCAGCAGTGCCAGAACTTTACTCCCCGCCTCTGGATCTGATACCAGCAGTCCCCGGGCATATTGCATGAGCACCTTCAGCCTCATGGTGATATGAAACCAGTCCAGCACATGCGTTGACTCAGGGTACATACCGAACTGGAGGTCCCTGAGATTATCCGCGCCGTCGGACAGAAAAAATATCTGCTGGTTGGCCTGCATTCCCTGCGCTGAAAGGTGGGTCATGAGCCTGCGTTCCGGATGACAGTCATCCTTCTGAACAAAACCGAAGCGGCGGGTGTCAGCAGGCGCACCAACGGAAAAAGACTTCCCGGCAATAATTTCAAAATTACGCTTTTTGTCATCCCGATCGCGAACATAACCACCATCTATACCCACCACAAGCGGTTTTCCTGGCCTGGGCAGGTTCCCCCAGTCGCGGGGGCAGCCGGAAAGAAAACCTGAATGAGCTTCAGCCTCAGCGTCAAGACGCTGCGCCACCTGGCATAAATGATTCCTCACCGTTGAGGCATTCAGGCTGTGGCCCACCGGCAGAATATCTTTCAGCAGACGAGTCGTCATTTCATAGGAGATCATCGAGGCCCAGCGGGTTTCAATATATTTCAGTGCCGGGTGAGAATAATCGCCGGCCCAGTCGCTGAGCAAACTGACTGTCTTTGTATCACTCTCTTCACAACGGCACCGGTACACCCGAAGCCCGGATACCGGAATAACGCCAAACAGCGTCCGGTACCGTATTTTCTGTTTGCCTTTGATTCTGCGCGCAGCAAGGCAGTGAGGGCACCGGATATGGTGTTGAGTATATTCGTCTGCCTGCAGCTGGACCACCGACTGCTGGACCGTATTCAGCAACAGCTTGGATTCTGACACCGATAATCCGATGTCGTTCCGGGTCTCCCCTGATTTCTGGATTGTCATCAGTTCCTCCGTTCGACTGGAGCCTGATTCATCGGTGATGACTATCTGGAGCGTCAGTTGCATCATTGCCTCCTGCTGTGGTGGATGACTATCTCCCGGCTACTGGTTGTTCATCTGGTGACGAAGCTTATAATATGTGGAAACGCCAAGGCCCGCATGGTCGCAGGCGATCCTGAGCCTGACCCCTCTGCTTCTGAGTGCGTCAATTTCCTGGATCTTTTTGATATCGGCGCCGGGGCGCCCTGTTTTTTCACCCCGTGCTTTTTTCGCGGCGATGCCGTCGGCCTGCCTTTCCTTCAGTAAGGCTCGTTCAAACTGGCTGAATGCCGACATCATGTGCAGCTGCAGTTCCTGCATCGGATTGTTTGTGCCGGCGCTGAACGTCAGCTGCTCTTTCAGAAAAATAAGGGTAACGCCCTGGTCACGAAGCCGGGTGGTGACAGCGCACATATCCGACATATTCCGGCAAAGGCGATCGATGGAATGAACCAGAAGCGTATCACCAGGGCGTAATTGCCCCAGGAGTTCCTGTAACCCCGGGCGGTTTGTGTCCTTCGCGCTGGCATGCTCAACACAAATTTTATCAGGCTGAAAACCCGCCTTTGACAATGCCTCTTCCTGACGGGCCGTATTCTGATCGGCCGAGCTTACCCTGATGTAGGCATATTGCACGCAAAACCTCCGGAAGGTCTTTAAACATCATAGAGATTTAAAGAATAATCCATAAACACTGATTTAGGGAGGTTTATAGACATTTTTTCGGGGATCTGAGAGGCATGCTGAAAACGTATACCTTTATAGACATCAGTCAGCGACGACGGCCCAGCCAGATAACTTCAGGCTCCAGTACCGGAGATGCAAGGTCGAGCCTGCTCAGTTGCCGGTTGATTTTGTGGCGGTTGAACCTGACAGCATCCAGGTCGTCAGCAAAAGGGCGGATCTCGCCGACCGTTGTTTCATCATCCGCATTAACGATAGCTTCAAGAAACGCCAGGGTTTTATCGAACTCATCCGCAGCTGTGGCTCCGGGCATACCATGGCCGCTTATACAAAACGGCGCTTTCAGCGTAGAGTTTTCATAAATGGCCTCAACACGAATGTCATGAAGCCAGTGCTCAAAGAAATTGTATTCATAGGTAAAGCGATCGCCAGCATCAAAAGCAAAATCATCAATCACGACCCGGAACGGATTATCGACAAAACCGATGCCTCCTTCGTAGGAGATACCGTAATCTTTGCCATAAATGTGAAATTGATGGAGATGGTCGTCCCCCCAGCCCTGCACTATCTGGAAAATGAAGTGAAGCGCGGCCAGTGACGTGTCGGCAGCAATTCTCAGCCGACGCCAGACCATCGGACTGACTCCATGAACTGCTATTTTGATGACGTAGATCTTCATTATCAATATTGAACACCCCAGTGGTGCGCTCGACGTTCATTTAAGTAATGAAGGTCAGGATGCCACGACGTTACGCGCATCTGTTATTCGGACAACCAGAAAAATATTTTCCGGTGAAGTTTATCTTCCCTGAAAAAATTCGTTGTCAGGATAAGGACAATCAATAAAGGACTTCTGTATGAGTCATACAGAAAGAACAGGATTTTAAATGAATAAGAAATCGTTATGGAAGCTAATTCTGATATTAGCGATCCCATGTATTATTGGCTTTATGCCAGCTCCGGCAGGATTAAGCGAACTGGCGTGGGTGCTTTTTGGTATTTACCTGGCGGCCATTGTGGGGCTGGTTATCAAGCCTTTCCCGGAACCTGTCGTACTGTTAATTGCCGTTGCTGCCTCAATGGTGGTGGTCGGTAACTTATCCGACGGTGCGTTTAAGACCACCGCCGTATTAAGCGGTTACTCTTCAGGTACCACCTGGCTGGTGTTCTCGGCGTTTACCTTAAGCGCCGCATTTGTGACCACCGGCTTAGGTAAACGTATAGCCTATCTGCTGATTGGTAAAATTGGTAGCACTACCCTGGGTCTGGGTTACGTTACGGTATTTCTCGATCTGGTACTGGCTCCGGCAACACCGTCTAACACCGCGCGTGCGGGCGGTATTGTGTTACCGATCATCAACAGCGTGGCGGTGGCTTTGGGGTCCGAACCGGAAAAAAGTCCGCGTCGTGTCGGACATTACCTGATGATGTCCATTTACATGGTCACCGAAACCACCAGCTATATGTTCTTTACCGCAATGGCGGGGAATATTCTGGCGCTGAAAATGATCAACGACATTCTGCACCTGCAAATTAGCTGGGGTGGATGGGCGCTGGCCGCTGGATTGCCGGGTATCATTATGCTGCTGGTCACCCCGCTGGTGATTTACACCATGTATCCGCCAGAAATTAAGAAGGTGGATAACAAAACCATCGCCAAAGCGGGCCTTGCCGAACTGGGACCGATGAAAATCCGCGAAAAAATGCTGCTCGGTGTCTTCGTGCTGGCGCTGCTGGGCTGGATTTTCAGTAAGTCACTGGGGGTTGATGAATCCACCGTGGCAATCGTTGTTATGGCGACTATGCTGCTGCTGGGTATCGTTACCTGGGAAGACGTGGTTAAAAATAAAGGCGGCTGGAATACCTTAATCTGGTACGGCGGTATTATCGGCTTAAGCTCCTTATTATCGAAAGTTAAATTCTTCGAATGGTTAGCTGAAGTCTTTAAAAATAACCTGGCATTTGATGGTCACGGTAACGTTGCTTTCTTCGTTATTATTTTCCTCAGCATTATCGTGCGTTATTTCTTCGCTTCCGGTAGTGCCTATATCGTTGCCATGTTACCAGTATTTGCCATGCTGGCGAACGTCTCCGGCGCGCCGTTAATGTTAACCGCGCTGGCACTGTTGTTCTCTAACTCCTATGGCGGCATGGTTACTCACTATGGCGGCGCGGCAGGTCCGGTCATCTTTGGCGTGGGTTACAACGATATTAAATCCTGGTGGTTGGTCGGTGCGGTACTGACGATATTAACCTTCCTGGTGCATATCACCCTCGGCGTGTGGTGGTGGAATATGCTGATCGGCTGGAACATGCTGTAAATATACTCGTCATACTTCAAGTTGCATGTGCTGCGTCTGCGTTCGCTCACCCCAGTCACTTACTTATGTAAGCTCCTGGGGATTCACTCGCTTGTCGCCTTCCTGCAACTCGAATTATTTAGAGTATATCCATTTATTATCTTTCTGCGCACTTTCCGGTGCGCAGATATCTGGAGCATTTGATGATCAAGTTATCTGAAAAAGGCGTGTTTCTCGCCAGTAATAACGAAATAATTGCCGAAGAACATTTCACCGGCGAAATTAAAAAAGAAGAAGCAAAAAAAGGCACTATTGCCTGGTCTATTCTCTCTTCTCATAATACGTCCGGAAATATGGATAAACTTAAAATTAAGTTTGATTCATTAGCCTCTCACGATATTACCTTTGTTGGTATTGTACAGACCGCTAAAGCGTCCGGTATGGAACGTTTCCCGCTGCCGTATGTGCTGACCAACTGCCATAACTCACTCTGCGCCGTCGGCGGCACCATTAACGGTGATGACCATGTTTTTGGTTTATCGGCAGCGCAGCGTTATGGCGGTATTTTTGTGCCTCCGCATATTGCGGTCATCCATCAATATATGCGTGAGATGATGGCAGGCGGCGGCAAAATGATCCTCGGGTCAGACAGCCACACCCGTTACGGTGCATTAGGGACAATGGCAGTCGGTGAGGGTGGCGGTGAGTTGGTAAAACAGCTGCTTAATGACACCTGGGATATCGACTATCCGGGCGTGGTTGCGGTGCATTTGACCGGAAAACCTGCGCCGCATGTGGGGCCACAGGATGTGGCGCTGGCTATCATCGGTGCCGTGTTCAAAAACGGCTACGTCAAAAACAAAGTGATGGAATTCGTAGGTCCCGGTGTTGCTGCGCTCTCTACCGATTTCCGTAACAGCGTTGACGTTATGACCACTGAAACGACCTGTTTAAGTTCTGTCTGGCAAACCGATGAAGAAGTCCATAACTGGCTGGCGCTGCACGGTCGCGGCCAGGATTACTGCCAGCTTAACCCTCAACCGATGGCGTACTACGATGGCTGCATCAGCGTTGATTTAAGCGCCATCAAACCAATGATTGCGCTGCCGTTCCACCCGAGCAACGTATATGAAATCGACACACTGAACCAGAACCTGACCGACATTCTGCGTGAGATTGAAATTGAGTCCGAGCGCGTGGCGCACGGTAAAGCCAAACTCTCGCTGCTGGATAAAGTCGAAAACGGTCGCCTGAAAGTGCAGCAGGGGATTATCGCGGGCTGTTCTGGCGGTAACTACGAAAACGTCATCGCGGCGGCGAATGCACTGCGCGGTCAATCCTGTGGCAATGACACCTTCTCGCTGGCGGTTTATCCGTCATCACAGCCGGTGTTTATGGATCTCGCCAAAAAAGGTGTGGTAGCAGATTTGATTGGCGCAGGCGCAATCATCAGAACCGCGTTCTGCGGCCCATGCTTTGGCGCGGGCGATACGCCAATCAACAACGGTTTGAGCATTCGCCACACCACGCGTAACTTCCCGAACCGCGAAGGCTCTAAGCCAGCCAATGGGCAGATGTCAGCGGTGGCGTTGATGGACGCTCGTTCTATCGCTGCGACTGCGGCAAACGGTGGCTATTTAACTTCTGCCAGCGAACTCGATTGCTGGGACAACGTGCCGGAGTACGCCTTCGATGTAACGCCGTATAAAAACCGTGTTTATCAGGGCTTTGTGAAAGGGGCAACTCAGCAACCGCTGATTTACGGACCGAACATTAAAGACTGGCCGGAATTAGGTGCGCTGACTGACAATATCGTCCTCAAAGTGTGCTCGAAGATCCTCGACGAAGTGACCACCACCGACGAACTGATCCCTTCCGGTGAAACCTCTTCTTATCGTTCAAATCCGATTGGTCTGGCGGAGTTTACCCTGTCACGCCGCGATCCAGGTTATGTTGGCAGAAGTAAAGCGACTGCTGAGCTGGAAAATCAGCGTCTGGCGGGGAATGTCAGCGAGCTGACAGAGGTGTTTGCGCGCATTAAGCAGATTGCTGGTCAGGAGCATATTGATCCGCTGCAAACTGAAATTGGCAGCATGGTCTATGCGGTGAAACCAGGCGATGGTTCTGCGCGTGAGCAGGCGGCGAGCTGCCAGCGTGTGATTGGCGGTCTGGCGAATATTGCCGAGGAGTACGCGACTAAACGCTACCGTTCTAACGTCATCAACTGGGGGATGTTACCGCTGCAAATGGCGGAAGCACCGAACTTTGACGTAGGTGATTACATTTACATCCCAGGCATTAAAGCGGCGCTGGATAATCCGGGTACGACGTTTAAAGGTTATGTGATCCATGAAGATGCGCCAGTAACAGAGATTACGCTCTATATGGAAAGTCTGACTGCTGAAGAGCGCGAGATTATCAAGGCGGGTAGTTTGATTAACTTCAATAAAAACCGTCAGATGTAAAAAAAGGCGCTATGAAATATAGCGCCCAGTTTCATTAACCCGATGGTTCAGACTATCGGGTTTTCTTTTTTACTTCTTCGCCTCTGCAACCACTTTGCTACCCACGCCGCGGTTATTGTATTCCCACATGCGGTTGTAGTTAGTGTCATTCAGATTGCGTTGTATTTCGTCGCTATCGTCAACGCTGCCGGTGTTACCTGCGAATGGACGATTGGAAATCACCGCATCGGCCCACGGTTTCGCCGTGTTAAAACCTTCGTTGATGGCGCTATCACGGATCACCACCTGACCGTTGGTATTGGCATCAACATCCAGCGAGCGGCCCAGTTGCGCCACGCCATCACCGGAAGCATTGAAACGGCTGTTTACGGCGAGGAAACCGTAATAGATGTTAGACAGCGTAGCCGGTGCAAACACATACGCTTCTTGCTGAGTACGTGAGTTCACCACGCGGAATTCGGTATTATCGAACACCACTGCGCCGCGACCAGAAACGATATCCACATCCCCTTCAATATAGCTGTTGGTCACCAGAGTACGCGGCTGACGGTTGGTTTCCAGACGGTTTTGCACACCACTGTTGGTGACAAAGAAGGTATTCTGACGACCGAGAATGTTGACGTTATTGATCTGCACTTTGTCGCCATCAGTACGCAGTGCCACCGCCGGATGGTTACCCGCATCTACGCTATCGCCCAGCGTGTTTTCGATGGTCAGGTTTTGCAGTTGCAGGCCATTGTTTTGTGACCAGAAGACCGCAGAGCAGAGAACGCCGATACTGTCGCTGCGTTTGCTCTGGCAGCTATCGTACATATACCACGCTGGTTTACCTGGCATATATTTGCCGCGCGGGTTGACGTCATGACGCCAGTCGGCAGGGCTCATGCCCCCATCAAGGGAAAGCCCAATCTTCACATCAATCGGTTTTTCACCTGTACCGTACAGAGTAATTCCACCCGGAGCGGCAGGGACATATACCGTTCCCTGATACTCACCAGGCATCACGGCAATATACTGGCGCTTGTTGGTGCGCTTGATAATTGCCGCATCTACCGCCGCCTGAATCGTGGTATGCGTTACACCTTGAGTACCCGCCGGGCCGACAACAAAGTCAGGTTGCGCAGGCAGGGTAATCGGGGAAGGATTCCACGCTGCCGCACCTGGTGTCAGGGATGCAAAATAGTGTTGAGCATCGAAATTCTGCGCTTCTTTTGCCGACAGAATCGGGCGAGAAGAGGTACCAGGCGCGGTTTGATCAGAAGGACGTTGATCGGGCGGTGTTGAGCTACAGGCGGTCAGCGTCACGCCAAAAGCCAATGCCAGCGCCAGACGGGAAACTGAAAATGTGTTCACAGGTTGCTCCGGGCTATGAAATAGAAAAATGAATCCGTTGAAGCCTGCTTTTTTATACTAAGTTGGCATTATAAAAAAGCATTGCTTATCAATTTGTTGCAACGAACAGGTCACTATCAGTCAAAATAAAATCATTATTTGATTTCAATTTTGTCCCACTCCCTGCCTCTGTCATCACGATACTGTGATGCCATGGTGTCCGACTTATGCCCGAGAAGATGTTGAGCAAACTTATCGCTTATCTGCTTCTCATAGAGTCTTGCAGACAAACTGCGCAACTCGTGAAAGGTAGGCGGATCCCCTTCGAAGGAAAGACCTGATGCTTTTCGTGCGCGCATAAAATACCTTGATACTGTGCCGGATGAAAGCGGTTCACGACGAGTAGATGCAATTATGGTTTCTCCGCCAAGAATCTCTTTGCATTTATCAAGTGTTTCCTTCATTGATATCCCGAGAGCATCAACATGCAATGTTGTTGGGATGGCAATTTTTACGCCTGTTTTGCTTTGCTCGACATAAAGATATCCATCTACGATATCAGACCACTTCATTTCGCATAAATCACCAACTCGTTGCCCGGTAACAACAGCCAGTTCCATTGCAAGTCTGAGCCAACATGGTGATGATTCTGCTGCTTGATAAATTTTCAGGTATTCGTCAGCCGTAAGTCTTGATCTCCTTACCGCTGATTTTGCTGCGCGAGTGGCAGCGACAGGGTTTGTTGTTATATGGCCTTCAGCTATTGCCTCTCGGAATGCATCGCTCAGTGTTGATCTGATTAACTTGGCTGACGCCGCCTTGCCCTCGTCTATGTATCCATTGAGCATTGCCGCAATTTCTTTTGTGGTGATGTCTTCAAGTGGAGCATCAGGCAGCCCCCTCCTTATTGCTTTAATTTTGCTCATGTAATTTATGAGTGTCTTCTGCTTGATTCCTCTGCTGGCCAGGATTTTTTCGTAGCGATCAAGCCATGAATGTAACGTAACGGAATTATCACTGTTGATTCTCGCTGTCAGAGGCTTGTGTTTGTGTCCTGAAAATAACTCAATGTTGGCCTGTATGGCTTCAGTGATTGCGATTCGCCTGTCTCTGCCTAATCCAAACTCTTTACCCGTCCTTGGGTCCCTGTAGCAGTAATATCCATTGTTTCTTATATAAAGGTTAGGGGGTAAATCCCGGCGCTCATGACTTCGCCTTCTTCCCATTTCTGATCCTCTTCAAAAGGCTACCTGTTACTGGTCGATTTAAGTCAACCTTTACCGCTGATTCGTGGAACAGATATTCTCTTCCATCCTTAACCGGAGGAGGGAATATCCTGCATTCGCGCACCCATCGACGAACTGTTTCAAGGCTTCTTGGGCGTCGCTGGCGAGCGTTCCACTCCTGAAGTGTCAAGTACATCGCAAAGTCTCCGCAATTACACGCAAGAAAAAACCGCCATCAGGCGGCTTGGTGTTCTTTCAGTTCTTCAATTTGAATATTGGTTATGTCTGCATGTGCTATCTGCGCCCATATCATCCAGTGGTCATAGCAGTCGCTGATGTTCTCGGCTTCGATAACTCTGTTGAATGGCTCTCCATTCCATTCACCTGTTACTTTGAATTTCATTAAGTTTCACCTGTAAAAAAAGGAGCCGAAGCTCCTTTGATATTAAAATTCGAATTGTCTCGCCCGAAGGCTTTTTAACATTGGTCTTGCCCGTTCGAAAATGGCGCTTGTCTGGTCAATTCGTGTTGCCTCCCTGAGCAGTACATCTCTGTTTTTCGTCACCGCATAGAAGGTTTCAAACGCAATGTCATACAGCTTGCTCGCGTATGATGAGTTAAGTTCCTTCATTATCGGGTACAGGCGTTTGCAGGTGTCCTGTGCATTCTCCATCTGTACCTGCATGTAGCACAGGAGGATGATTTCCTCATCTGTGAATTGCTGCGCTGGTTGCATGCTGTGAAGCTTCTTTTCGCACTCGATGAAGTATCGGCGTATCTGGCGGCCTTTCTCGTTACGCTCAACCATCGCCAGTTCCTTGGCAGTGTCGAGGGTGAGGTGGTAGTCCTTGCGGTTGTGACCGCCTCTACCTTTTGCTTGCCAATTTTGGCAAGCAATCACAAAATCTTGATTTTCAACGAATCCATATTCACCCAGCCAGTCCTTGATCCAGTGAGCAAACATTTTACCAATACCAAGAAAAGCGTGCAGATTGCGAGCATTGCAAAGTAAAACTGGTTCGTTGTTGATGGTTCCATCGAAAACGGGAATGAGTTGATTAGTCATAATTATGACTCCTGACGTTTTAGTATTGACTGCCACCTTAGTGGGGGGGCGGGCTTCAACTACCGCGTCAGACGGCGGAGCGTATTTCCCGAAAGGGTATTGTATTAGGCTCTCTCGACCCGCCATTGATATGGCGATACCTGTAAACAGGCATAAAAAAGCCGCAAAGCTATCGGGTGCGGTTGACCGCTGACGTTGTAGTGCGGTCAGTATGCGATAGCTCTGGCGGATTTGTCAAATCATGTAGGCCTTATCTTGCTGTAAGCCGCGCCATTCGGGCTTTTCCCCACATTTGGGGAAAACTATCTTGTCAAAATCATGCAGCCTTTCGCTCTCCTTCGATGAGTTCCTCTATTTTGTGCACTCCAGCCTCGTTGTACCGAAATGTTTCAACCTGCTTGCTGGAATGCGCAGATTTATCCAGGAAGAACTTCCCGTACTGCTCAGTTTTGAGGTTGTTTGCGTTAGCAATGCGACCAATCTTGTTTGCCGTTACTCCGAGCTGCTCTGCGACCTCCCCTGCTGAGTAGTAATGCTCTTCTATTGCCGGAAGAGGTATTGCATTAAAACCAACGAGCGGGTTGATTATGCTTGCCGCAGCAGTCTGCTTTGCTTCCGGCGCAAGATTTGGCATCAAATCGAACAGATTGGTAACAGCTTCAACCGTCATTTTCAGTGTTCGCGCTTGACGATACTCAACAAGTCCACTCGCTGATTTACCGCTTTTAATGTGCGCTTCCTGCATACTTTCAAGTTTGTCTACAAGTGTTCGGCGAACTGCTTTAGATTCGCGAGCAGCAACACGAAGCGCCTGCTTGATAGTCATGGAGATAACATCAATGTCAGCCCCGTTTTTCCGACCTACACTTTTTGTGTAGGTCTCGCCTTCCAATTCATCCTCAATTTTCTCGATGAATTTGTTGTTACGTACTGATGGCTCTCCACATAACTTGCGAGCTTCATTGACCATTTTCAACAGCATCTGGCTGTCGATTGTTACAGCCGGAAACGAAGAGTGATTTGCAATATTGTTAACCACACCTTTTCCCCTATATCGTATAAAAGAAATCCCCGCGAGTGCGAGGATTGTTATTCAGTGCTGATATTCACCTTTATCGCGTACACCTTTACCGGTTTATCTCCTTTGCATGGCACGTAATTTTTTCAGATGGTTCTCCTGCTCTGTTTCAGCCAGGATCTGGTGATATTCTCTGTGATCAATGTGTTCGAATAAATTATTGAATTTTCTGATGCACACCCTTCCAGGATAGCCATCCATCCTCTTGAAGAATACTGAGTGATCAGTACTACGAATGATTTTTACTGGATAGCCAGCGCTATCGGTGTATATCTGACCACGTTGAATCAGAGAGAACATTCGTTTATCCCCAGATAAAAATATAGCAATACCAATTACATAAAATACTTCAGGCCAAGCATCATTTCACCTCCTGCGGCGGTTCCGGTAGCGGCATCCAGAACAAGGCGTTCCCTAACCACGATAAAGTGCCGTCGCTCAACTCCACGTATTCCCCTTGTACCTGTCCTGCCATATACTCGCCGTGCTTTGAATAAATTAAAATCCAATCATCTTGAGGGGGTATTCGCTCACTACAGCTTATCCAACCACCCGGAGTTACCGGAGAGTTGCCGCGTTCTTTAATGTGCAAGCGAGGCTCACCATCTTTTGGTTCAGGCCACTGGCGTTCCATGTTGATCTTCAATTTATTTTCCATAGCAGCGGTAATTTCAGCATCACTGATACCAGCACGGCGCTGTGCATCCCACAACAGGAACTGCATATCAGCCCACTCGCTGAGATCGTCAGGTTCGGCTGCGGCTTCCAGTGCCTCTTTTGAGAGGTGTTTCAGTGGACCAATGGGGCCAACGCAGCCAAATGTGGAGTCAGACCATTTGGCATGCTCGTGGCGAATCTGTTCGCGTTCCAGTGAGGCGAGAGCGATTTTAAATGCTGTAAGCATGTGTGCTTGATCGTTGTCGAGTTCGAATGGCATTTCATCTCGTGCTGACTCAATACTGGTAATCGTATTTTGTAGCCATTCTTTGGTAAAAGTGCTCATCGTAAAATATCCTCTATACTGGTAAGTCCTTCATTATTTAGCCAGATCATGGCGTCATCCGGCAACTTGCTGTCTGGTTTGGCGTTTTTGAGAGAGGAACTCAGTCGCTTAATCCACATTGTCACCTCAGTAATGCGCCTGTCTTTGCCTTCCAGCTCAACACGCAGCTTCCCTACCGTTAGCGCAATATCCTCGTTCTCCTGGTCGCGGCGTTTGATGTATTGCTGGTTTCTTTCCCGTTCATCCAGCAGTTCCAGCACAATCGATGGTGTTACCAATTCATGGAAAAGGTCTGCGTCAAATCCCCAGTCGTCATGCATTGCCTGCTCTGCCGCTTCACGCAGTGCCTGAGAGTTAATTTCGCTCACTTCGAACCTCTCTGTTTACTGATAAGTTCCAGATCCTCCTGGCAACTTGCACAAGTCCGACAACCCTGAACGGCCAGGCGTCTTCATTCATCTATCGGATCGCCACACTCACAACAATGAGTGGCAGATATAGCCTGGTGGTTCAGGCGGCGCATTTTTATTGCTGTGTTGCGCTGTAATTCTTCAATTTCTGATGCTGAATCAATGATGTCTGCCATCTTTCATTAATCCCTGAATTGTTGGTTAATACGCTTGAGGGTGAATGCGAATAATAAAAAAGGAGCCTGTATCTCCATGATGATTTTGTTTTTCATGCTCACCGTTCCTTAAAGACGCCGTTTAACATGCCGATCGCCAGGCTTAAATGAGTCGGTGTGAATCCCATCAGCGTTACCGTTTCGCGGTGCTTCTTCAGTACGCTACGGCAAATGTCATCGACGTTTTTATCCGGAAACTGCTGTCTGGCTTTTTTGATTTCAGAATTAGCCTGACGGGCAATACTGCGAAGGGCGTTTTCTTGCTGATGTGTCATTGAACAAGTCCCATGTCGGCAAGCATAAGCACACAGAATATGAAGCCCGCTGCCAGAAAAATGCATTCAGTGGTTGTCATACCTGGTCTCTCTCATCTGCTTCTGCTTTCGCCACCATCATTTCCAGCTTTTGTGAAAGGGATGCGGCTAACGTATGAAATTCTTCGTCTGTTTCTACTGGTATTGGCACAAACCTGACTCCAATTTGAGCGAGGCTATGTGCCATCTCAATGCTCGTTCTTAACTCAACAGGAGATGCTTTGTGCATACAGCTCCCCGTTTATTATTTATCTCCTCAGCCAGCCGCTGTGCTTTCAGGGGATTTCGGGTAACAGAAAGGCCGGGAAATACCCAGCCTCGCTTTGTAACGGAGTAGACGAAAGTGATCGCGCCTACCCGGATATTATCGTGAGGATGCTTCATCGCCATTGCTCCCCAAATACAAAACCAATTTCAGCCAGTGCCTCGTCCATTTTTTCGATGAACTCCGGCACCATCTCGTCAAAACTCGCTATATACTTTTCATTCCGCTCAATCACGACATAATGCAGGCCTTCACGCTTCATACGCGGGTCATAGTTGGCAAAGTACCAGGCATCTTTTCGCGTCACCCACATGCTGTACTGCACCTGGGCCATGTAAGCCGACTTTATGGCCTCGAAACCACCGAGCCGGAATTTCATGAAATCCCGGGAGGTAAACGGGCATTTCAGCTCAAGGCCATTGCCGTCACTGCATAAACCATCGGGAGAGCAGGCGGTGCGCATACTTTCGTCGCGATAGATGATCGGGGATTCAATAACATTTACGCCGGAAGTGAACTCAAACAGGGTTCTGGCGTCGTTCTCGTACTGTTTTCCCCAGGCCAGCGCTTTAGCGTTAACTTCCGGAGCCACACCGGTGCAAACCTCAGCTAGCAGGGTGTGGAAGTAGGACATTTTCATGTCAGGCCACTTCTTTCCTGAGCGGGGCTTTGCTATCACGTTGTGAACTTCTGAAGCGGTGATGACGCCGAGCCGTAATTTGTGCCATGCATCATCCCCCTGTTCGACAGCTCTCACGTCGATCCCGGTACGCTGCAGGATAATGTCCGGTGTCATGCTGCCACCTTCTGCTCAGTGGCTTTCTGTTTCAGGAATCCAAGAGCTTTCACTGCTTCGGCCTGTGTCAGTTCTGACGATGCGCGAATGTCGCGGCGAAATATCTGGGAACAGAGCGGCAATAAGTCGTCATCCCATGTTTTATCCAGGGCGATCAGCAGAGTGTTAATCTCCTGCATGGTTTCATCGTTAACCGGAGTGATGTCGCGTTCTGGCTGACGTTCTGCAGTGTATGCAGTATTTTCGACAATGCGCTCGGCTTCATCCTTGTCATAGATACCAGCAAATCCGAAGGCCAGACGGGCACACTGAATCATGGCTTTATGCCGTAACATCCGTTTGGGATGCGACTGCCACGGCCCCGTGATTTCTCTGCCTTCGCGAGTTTTGAATGGTTCGCGGCGGCATTCATCCATCCATTCGGTAACGCAGATCGGATGATTACGGTCTTTGCGGTAAATCCGGCATGTACAGGATTCATTGTCCTGCTCAAAGTCCATGCCATCAAACTGCTGGTTTTCATTGATGATGCGGGACCAGCCATCAACGCCCACCACCGGAACAATGCCGTTCTGCTTATCAGGGAAGGCGTAAATTTCTTTCGTCCACGGATTAAGGCCGTACTGGTTGGCGACGATCAGCAATGCGATGAACTGCGCATCGCTGGCATCACCTTTAAATGCCGTCTGGCGAAGAGTGGTGATCAGTTCCTGTGGGTCGACAGAATCCATGCCGACACGTTCAGCCAGCTTCCCTGCCAGCGTTGCGAGTGCTGTACTCATCCGTTTTATACCTCTGAATCAATATCAACCTGGTGGTGAGCAATGGTTTCAACCATGTACCGGATGTGTTCTGCCATGCGCTCCTGAAACCCAACATCGTCATCAAACGCACGGGTAATGGCTTTTTTGCTGGCCCCGTGGCGTTGCAAATGATCGATGCATAGCGATTCAAACAGGTGCTGGGGCAGGCCTTTTTCCATGTCGTCTGCCAGTTCTGCCTCTTTCTCTTCACGGGCGATCTGCTGGTAGTGACGCGCCCAGCTCTGAGCCTCAAGACGATCCTGAATGTAATAAGCGTTCATGGCTGAACTCCTGAAAATGGCTGTGAAAATATCGCCCGCGAAATGCCAGGCTGATTAGGAAAACAGGAAAGGGGATTAGCGATTCAGGCCGTTACCGCGTCCGTCGAGAAAAACTTCCACGAGCAAATCACGGGTATAAGTGCGCTCGATGCCGCGATGCAGATAAAGCCGTCCGCGTAAATTAGCTGATGCAGTCCAGGTACCATCTTTGTGTTTGACCAGCATTCCTGGCATGACCGCACCTCGATTAACGGTCTGCGTTCCGTAATGTTGATGAACCATAAAAACTCCTGCCCGTAAGCTGGGCTGCTGAACATATAGAGACTTCTGCGCGTATTCAGGCGGTGGATGGCCGCCGGTTGTCATAACTAAGTCGCCTCGTTGAAGCGACTAAGGTATGAAATGTTGAGTTGATTTCAGCTGGTCACACCGACGTTCACGCGTCCGTTTCACCCCTCGCACTCCCCGAAGCCTGCTGAAATTCAAACTGCGGATCTAAGCGGTCATCGCAACGGTGAATCAGGTGGTTGCCGTATCGTTGTGTTGTTGCGACATGGTAATAATAGCTATTGCTATTGGTGGTATCAATACTTATAGCTATTGATTGATGTGTTTTGATATTAACTGTTTGATAGCAAAAAGAATTAATTTTGTGACTTGCATCGCATAGCGATAACTGAAGGGAGGTTGTGGTGGTTTTCTGAACGGTGTGTGATGAGGGGAGGCAAAAGAAAACCCGGCACGACGGCCGGGGAAATCATTTCGCATCTACAATAAATAACCTGTTTATCTGGCCTTTTTTAACAGTAGCCTTTGCGGTTATAGTGAATACTGCAGATGGATCACCTTTGGTTGATATATATGCACTAAGAGCTCTAATATACGGGTTATTCTTCTTTCCTGCAGCTGGATCGCTAATTTCAGCAGTGATTCTCTTTTTTGAGTCATCACCATCTAAAATTATTTTAGCTGTCATATTTTGTGCATCAAATTCTGTAAGAAAAGCACGATACTCACGAAGACCGAGAACTTCATCATCATCAAGCCTATCAATTTCAGCTTTATCTCTCTCGTTAACTTTTAGAAGGCAGCCGTCAACATTTGTTGCAACACTTATCTGATCGCAAGTATTACCAATAGGTGATACTGCCTGCCGGTAATGACTCCAACTTACTGATAGTGTTTTATGTTCAGATAATGCCCGATGACCTTGTCATGCAGCTCCACCGATTTTGAGAACGACAGTGACTTCCGTCCCAGCCTTG
>NZ_JBJQJE010000020.1:0-108966 GCF_046487585.1 Escherichia sp. WS1265 | reverse complement strand
GTCGCCAGGCATTGTTATTTCATCATCACCAATAACAATCTTTTTATATGATGGCGAAAAGCCCGTAATCATATCCAGTGAATCGTTAAACGGTATCCACACATCAGGCAGTGGCTGTAAGACATATTTATACGGCTCTGCTGCCTGACTTGCATACTCTCTGGCTGCGTCTTCACTTGCTTTAGCTGCTGTCTGGCTTGCTGCCGATGCTTGCGCCGAGTTCGCCGCCGCAGTCTCGCTCGCCTTTGCGTTGGTTTCACTGGTTTTTGCTGCTTTTTGACTGTTAGCTGATGCAGTGGCAGAAGCAGCCGCCGCGCTTGCAGAACTGGCTGCGGCACTCTCGCTTTGGGCCGCTGCATCCTGACTGCTTTTCGCCGCAGTTTCGCTGGCTTTAGCATTCGTTTCGCTGGTCTTCGCTGCCGTCTGGCTGGACTTTGCGTTAGTTTCGCTCGTCTTCGCGGCTTTCTGGCTGTTAGCCGCAGCAGTTGCTGATCCAGCTGCTGAAGTCGCAGAACCAGCTGCAGCACTCTCGCTTTCGGCTGCTGCATCCTGGCTGTTTTTTGCTGCGGTAGCGGAGTTGGCGGCAGCACTCTGACTCGATTTTGCAGCTACCTCGCTATTTTTCGCATTAGTTTCGCTGGTCTTTGAAGCTGTCTCACTCGCTTTTGAGTTAGTTTCTGATTTTTTGGCCGCTGTTGCGCTCGCTGCCGCCTCTTTAGCTTTTTGTGCAGCGGTGTTAATTATGGGAGTATTTTCTTTATACCATTCTAGGTTCTCATTGTGCTCATTAACGATCTGCGTAAGGGATTTTACGGTTAATTCCGTGCCATCTTCACGCTCAATTGTTATTTCATCCACAGCAGTCAGCCAACTACGCATCATTTTTGAATCGGCTGACATGCGAGACATAAGCGCAGTAAAACGAGCACTAAATTGGGTCAAATCACCTTCATAGGTCGTAATTATTCTGCACGGAACATTTGTTTGGGTGCTGCCACCGTAGGCTTCAACAAGAGTTAACGAAGTGTCACTCTCGATTGATTTTATTTCATATAACTTATTATCGGGGCCAATCAATATCATACCTGGAAGGACGCCGTTCGCCGTCACTCCCCAGGCTGTGCCTGTTCCCACTACAGTTTTATTTCCTTTAGTGAGATTTATTGTACCTTCCCTGTACCACATTTATCCTTTGCTCCTAGATATGGTGGGCGTTCCATGCCCACCATTAAGTTAGTACCTACCTATTTTTACAGAAATGATTATTTTTTTCCACAATCAAAGCTGACCAATCCTAACTCGAAGGACATTATTGTCATCATAAACGTCAATCCTCTGACCATTTATAACCAATCTCCCATTGCCGCCACTATTGCTGTTGATCTCAAGCGTTCCATTTTTACCAAATCGCCATCCGGCTCGTCCGCTTACGAAGTTTGTTGATTGCAAGTCACCTACCTTTGCATTTGTGATAGTACCATCCTTAATATACGCACCATTCATGTATGCAACGCTGTTTTCGATAACAAATGGTGTGGTGATCTTTCCGTTAACTGAGTTGACTAGACCAAATCGATCTGCTTGCACCAAAAACTGGGAAAGCCCCGTGGTGTCAATTCCAAGCGCAATACCTGCGACATATTTTTGCCCACCACTTGTTGACGTTTCCATCTTCAACGTCCACGCGGTTGAAACCTTTTTGTTAGTATCAGCAATAGCAGTTGCCTGCTCTTGAATTGTCGCTGTATTTCCATCAACTGATGCTTTTAAGGTGTCAATTCGTCCACTTAGAGCATTGTCGGCGTTTGTGCGCACAGTCGCCTCAGACGTAATCGCGGCATTAATATCTTTGCTCGTTTGCGCCTGTAGATTAGTGATACTAGAAGCCAAAGCCGAATCAGCGTCAGTTCTGGCTTTCGTCTCTTCTGCTACAGCCGCCTTAATATCTTTACCCGTCTGGCTCTTCAATGTGGTTATCTGTTGTGCTAAAGATTCATCAGCAGTTGCTCGGGCAATTTTTTCTTCAGATATAGCTGCACTAATATCGCCTTCAATTTTGGCTTGTAACGATAGTATTTCTTTTGAAAGTGCTTCATCGGCACTAGCTCGTGCCTCTTGTTCACTCACAATTGCGGCAGAAATATCATCGTTAATCTTTGATTCAAGTTTGGTGATTCTGCTTGCAATAGCATTATCAGCATCTACACGAGCCGTTGTTTCTTCAGTGATTGAAGCTCTGATATCCTCATTTATTTCAGCGCGAATTTCTTCCATTTTCGTAGCCATTGCAGATATATCGTCTGCAAAAGCCTTCTGAGTTGTGGTGATCTTCGCATTACTCACCATCTGCTTGTGCTGATCTTCATCCTGACGCAAAGCAAGATCGATGTTTGTTTTAGCCAATGCCTCAATGTTTGTCGTAACTTCGGCACTAGAACGTTCAACTTCAGCCACGGTTTTTTTCATTTCTTCAATGGTGGCTAAACTGCTATCTACAGTTGACTTCATCGCCTCGATTTCTTTCGCGTTTGCCAAGTCACCCTCAACTCGTGCTTCACGCTCCTCCGCAATTAAAGCCGATGAATTGTCAAGTGCTGCATTTGCCGCCTCAACAGCTCCAGCTACAGCTTTACCCTGCTCTGATACAGTTTCCTGCAACTGAATTAAGGCAGCGTTAGAGTTTGCAACCTCCTTAAGTGCGTCTTCCACCTTGCTTACAGTACTGGAAACATCCGTTTTAAGATCGTTTTGAGCTTCTTCAAGCCGCCGATCTGTCTCTGTAAACTTGTCATCAAGGCTTTTCAGACTTTCATCCATCTGTTCATAGATGGAATCCACCGCCTCCTGAGATACTTTTGAGTCGATTTCCTCAAGTAAAGCCTGGCCAAGTTCAGAAGACGTAATTTTGCCTGTCAGGAACGACAGTACATCGCGAGTTGTCGCCTCTGTCCCCAAGTTTGAGTTCGGAGGACTTAACATACCTCGCTTGTTCGATGCTCGAACCCAGTAATACCACGTTTCGCTATCCCCAAGACCAGCATGTGTAAAGGTGGTGCTTGCAGACTCTGCGATCAGTTTCGCTGTATCCAGATTGTTGGTCTGGGATGCGTAAACATTAATGTGATCAAGGTCTACCGAATCTGGATTAACCCAATTCAGTATCACATTACGATAGTCCCCAACGGCCGTTAATGACGTTGGGGCATCCGGCGGTGTCATTGTGCCCAGCACCTGATAAACGGTACTGATAATCTCTGTTTTTTTACCGTTGAATGAAACCGCATACAGCTGGAAGTCGTAGCGTCCATTCTCCGCAACATTAACGATTTCGTATTGCTCTTCGGTTACACGCGCCGATTGCCAGTTCGATACATTGTTTTCATCAGAACGTCGCCAACTGATCCAATACTCTGGAGATTTCCCTTCCCATGTTGCAGTCAGTTTTACTGACAGGTTGCCAGGGCTTGAGAGATAAGTCCCTTCGGTGATTTGCAAATTAGACGGCTTGGAGTAAGTCGGGTCCAATACCGTCGTATTTTGCGGGATAAGCGTTGCACCATTGTCGATCGCCTCATATTTAGACGGATTGTTCTCAACAGCGGTGATGTCAAAGCTACCCGGCGTTTCCCCCTGCGCGATGTTAACGATGCGAACGCGCATAGGTTCGAGGTCTGGTTCTGTAATAGTCCAGACGCCGTTCAAAACAGGCGTTTCAGCCGAAGACAGGGCTTTTGAAAACGTAACTTTTGTTATATTTTCGCCAGTTTCAAGAACATCGCGTTCAACGATTTTGCCTTCCTGATTCAGTATTCGAATAAAGCAGCCGCCTTTGGCTAACGACACAGGCGCATCGAGTGTGACGCTGTTTTTGGTAAACGCCACAATTCGACCTGAGTTACGTTTGCCTGCGCGATATTTGTTCTGAATCAGAACGGTTTCACCAGGCATCAGAAATGACGCGTCTAAGCCGGCAGTAAATGTAATTACATCCGACTCCATTCTGGCGGTATATAAAAGCCACAAACCAACTCGGTGAGCCTGCCCTCGGCTTGTACAGCCAAATGCTACGACTTCTGTTTTACGCTCACCATAACGGCGCATTGCGTCCTGATCTTCGACGTACTCGATGTTTTGCTTATAACCGTCCTCCTTGTTGTTGTAGGTTACGAGCGCAACGGATGGGCGATCTTTACGCGCAGAACCTTTATAGGTAAACAATCCATCTTTGACGTTGGAGTTGGTAAACATCATTACCGGATCTGATGGGCTATCCTGCATGATGTTAACCATCCCACCAGCCCAAAACACCATGCCGCGGAATGCTCCAGCAATATCCTGAATTAGCCGGTATGCGTCCTGTCGACTGGTGATCTGCGTATTGATTACAAAGCGTTTCTCTTTGCCACCAAAGCCATCATCGACCTCTTCGTCACAATATCGACCAATCTGGTACAACTGGCCAAGGTCAATCATAGATTCCGACACATACTGACCAAGGCCATATCGAGCATTGGTCAGCAAATCAAAGAGAATCCACGCGGGGTTCGAAGAAGACAACAGCTTAAAAGTACCATCCCATACCCCAGCGTAAGTGTTACTTGACTCGTTATAGTTTGAAGGTACTCGAATTTTTAGGCCACGCACCAGATAAGAGCGAGATGGCATGGTGCTGCCGAATTGCTCAGAGTTTACCTTCAATCCAACCAAAACAGAGTTTGGATAGTTCATCGGTGTATCGACAATTTCCCCGATTGAATCCACCCATGTATCGTTATAGAGATACTGGCTACTGTTATCATCGGTAATACGGACTACACGAACCTTGTATGCGCGTCCAGGCTTAGGCAGCTTCAGCTCGTAGCTACGGTAATAAACGCCGGTCTTCTTTGCTGTTAGCTTAATGCCAACGCTTTTTTCACCTTCCGCGACCACATCTACAAATGTTGAGTCGCCATTTGCTATCTGGAACTTGTACTCAACAGTCGTACCGTTCGTGTCACCAGTTTTTTTATCTATGCTTCGCAAAGAAGGAAACTTCATGATGACACGAACCCGATCAGCTTCATCGTTATCGATTGAAACCGTTACATAATGTGTTTTTTTTAACTGGATATTGACGGATTTAGGCGTTTCAACGAAATCAAAGCCAGACATTGGAGTCTGGTCTTGTGAACCGTCGCGAAAATCCCATGTGATTCCGCTGAAGTTGGAGGAACCGTCTTCATTTACAATCGGCAGATCGTCGATAAAAATAGATCTTGCGCCATTTACTAAGCCGCCAATTACCCCTTCCCCAAGAAGATCGAGGATAGCGGCCATTGCACAAGAATTTACGGTATCGTCGGCTTCAACCGGTGTACGACTGGAGCTTTTGCTGCTTTTTTTACCACCCGCACCGGCAATAAACAGCGGTAGCTTTTTCTTCTTGAACTGTTCCATGTTCAAAAAATCCTTGTTTACATTAGCTGGTCAATCGTGATTGAAGAACTCACAACCTGTGAGCCAACCAGAATTTCCTCGCCATAGATAAGTTGTACTGGGTTGCCCTGGTTTTCTGTATTTTGAGGGCCGTCGAAATAATAAGAGTTCGAGTTATCTGCCTGTCTCACACTTTCGTTAGTGGCTTGCGGCGATATGATTTGTGATATGCCGCCCATCATCAGTGACAAACCGAGAGGTGCTAAAGCAGGCATCACTACCGCCGATACAACCAACAAAGCGGCCCCTACTACCGTCTGAAACCACCCAAAAGCAGATCCACCGCTTCCTCGCGGAACAGGTGTAATGCGGATTTTGGCAATGTTGTCAGACTGCCCCATCATCTGATATTCACTTTCGTCAACAGACCACTTGTGGCCCTGTTTATTGGTGATCTGGATGTGGTAACTGTCATAGGTTTTGATATTGCGCTTCATCCATGCTTTAAACCCAGGCTTGTTGGCTTCAATTAAATCCAGAGCCTGTTTTGTATTGCGCACCTTTAGATGCCAGTGGCGACCAAAATGTTTAGCCATAGGTCCGCCAAGCTGCACATGAACTAACTCAGACACGTCTCATCTCCCTTGAGCAAGTCTCTGTGACGCAAGTGATGCGTCGTATGTTTCTGATACATTCCGCCGTAATAAGCACGACAACTAAGACGGTCGATCTGGTGATGAAGAATCATTCCATCGCCGATATAAACCGCGCAGTGATCTGGCATTTTCCCGTATTGAATAAAGAAGACGTCCCCACGTTGAGGCTCTGTTCCAGGCGCAAGCCGTACCAACCCTTCGTTTCGGTAGTTCTGGTCGAGAATGTCGTTATCGCCGGTGTACCACGATGGAATATGCAGGTGTGCGTTCGGGTTAAGCTCGACGTTAAACTCACGCTTCAAATAGTCCCGACACAACATCCAGCAATCGAATACGCCAAATACATACGGTCTACCCAGGTATGGCATTTCGAAACCATCAGGTGTGATCACATTCATCTCGCTAAAATGGAAAGGGGCATCTCCCTCAACATTCTTGCGAATAGCCAGAATCATCCACGGAACTTCCGTCGCTTCACAGCCTGCACGATCGGCATCAGATGCTTCTGCTGATTCATCAGTATGTGAATGCCAGATTGCGATAACATCACCCGCATCCTCTGCCGCCATAATGTCGTCAACGTGCATTACAAAAGTGTTCTGCGGGTTCTCCGATACATTCCGCGCTTCCATAAAGCGATATTTGTCGCCATTAGTTCTAACCAGAAAGCCACACGCTTCATTAGGGTAGCGATTTATGGCGCAGAGATAGATTTGCTGCATAACGTCAGAGCCAAGCTCAGGGATTGCTTTATTACCCATATCGCGTAGCTCCAATAAACCCGCCAAAATGGATCACTCCGTTGGCAAAATAATTCCGACGCGCATTACAGGCGTCATAACGTTTTGTGCAGTAATCAGCACCAGACATAGACGTCTGCTGGTTATTTTTGTCGAAATATGGACCGGTATAGCCGCATTCTGGCCCTCGGTATTTCCACGGGCAGGTGTTTTTAATGATCTGACGATACGGCAGTTGCACCCCCATCAAATCGAACACACTGGACAATTCAAACTCGACAACCTGATGAGTTTCGAGAGTTTTCTGTTCGATAAACCACATTTCATCCGGGAAATGTTGGTTTGGATCTGCTGTTGGGTTGCCGTCTTTAAAATTAACGGCATCGAGGAAGCGAGCCAGCGTCATCTTGCGAATAATGCGGCAGCCAACAAGATCGTCGTTTGCCTGAACTTCCGCAGAGACGGTTCCGGCAAAGTTCGACACCTGAATTTTTGGACGTGGCAACGTTCCCTGGCCCGTTTTGTCAAAACCTGATGCTTTGATTGGCCACGGCTCATATGTCACTCCTTGCCAGACGACCGGTTGCATCAGTTCGTTTGTTCCGGCGTGGAAGAATAGCTTCCCCCCTGAAGTTGTGTTCGACATATCCAGTACGAACAACTCAATGAGTGCAGAGGGAGATAAGCTCTGAATATCAGCTTTAATTCCCATTGTTTCATCCTTGAAATAAGTAGGCGCTAACATCCTGTCAGCGCCACAATAATAGTAAATTAGTACTTACTTATCCAGGTGCTTAAGCCTCAAATACTTGTCTGAATGGAGCGGTTAATACTGCGTACCCTTGATATCGCTTGACCGTATGACTGTCGCATACAACTACAATCCGTTTTCCTCTTGGATTAACCCAATAGAACGACTCAACACCTGCTCGCTCAGTCAGGAAGTCATCGATTGCATTAATTTCGTTGTATGATCTGGTAAAGGTTAACGACCATTCTTCTTTAATACGATTAAGACCTTGAGCCTGTCGCTGCTCGTAGTCATCACCAAAATTAAGTACCGTTACATTCGGTTTTACGCTTTTTTCAGATTCGTAATCTGGATACCAATTAAACGTTTGTCTTTCCATCTCACATCCTTGTGAGACAGCCCCGACCGGGGCAGTCGATAGTTAGTTACGTTGAGTGTTTGGGTTGAGTGATCCGCCAGGGCGTTTTTCTTGAGCGATAGTCTCAAGTACGACGGCTTTCACCCGTTTAGCAGCATTGTTCCATATGCTTTCTGTATCGCCGGATTCTGTCGTGCTACCGTCACTATGGACGTTGATCTCAATTGATACAGGAGAAAGAACATTTCCGCCTCCACTCATACCATCGGTACTGAGCGTTACAGGGATTGTTCGGCCATCAGGCAATGGAACATACGCCTCATTCATAGAACCTTCCCCAAACAACGCTAATTGAGGCGAGTTAGCAATACCGCCTTTCTGGTATGCCCGGAGCGGGATCACGCCGTCTTTTCCGAATATTCCTCCATTTGCAAACTTCGGGATTGCAGGAATGCCTTTAGTTCCGTCAGCCACACTGCTAGTTGCGGTTTTAGCAGAGCTTGATGTCACGCTGTCGAAACCACCGCCAGCCCAAGCTGAAACAAGACCAGATGCAACCGTTGCTCCAAAACTCAACCACTTATTACCAGAGCCGGAAGCATTAGCTCCAAGCATTGCAAACGCGGCAGACAGCGCGCCGGTAACAGAGCTGAGGTTCTGCATCGAAAAGATGGAGTCCTTCACGGCTTTTGTCTCGGCATCTTTGGCTTCAGTGCTATCAAATAGCCCTGATACCCAGCTACCAATCGCATTTGTTGCAGTGCCAATTGCGCTGGTGGTCTGCTGTGTTGTTTGCCCCAATCCAGTTACCGAACTGGACGTCTCCTTCGTGGCTTCTCCTACCGACTTGTCGCCGTTAACAGTGTTGCCCATTCGTACCCCTTGATTGGCAACGGCGGAAGCAACCCCGGTCAGCAAATTACCACTCTGTGAACTACCAGCTGCGGTGGTTCCCATCCCCAACATGTTCATTAGAGGCAGCGTGATCTGCGACTTCACGACCATATTGGTGATATCTTTCAAAATGGACTGAGATAGGCTGGAGAAGCTCATCTTCCCGTTAATAACGAAATCAGTCAGGACATCAGTTAAGCCACTAAACAAATCAGTCCAGGTGCTTTCGATCTGCTCTGCCAAGTTTTCGTATTCCAGTGCCAACTTCTGCGTCGCAGTCCCCGTCTCTTTAATAAGCGCGGTATTGCCAGCAGCAATCAGTTGATTGATTTTCTTTGTATAAAGCGCCACAACTTTAGGATCAGACGCCTCATCACGAAGTTCTATCAACGCTTTGAGATTGCGGTTGTAAGTGTCTTCGAAATCAGCAACTTTCTCTTCACGAGACGGCGTATAGCCAGCACTAATAATGGAATCCGCCTCCGGTGCCCAAGTGGAGATCATCTGCTCAACATTGCGGCGATTAAACATCTCGCGATATTCAGGTGTCGCATTTTTGAGGTCTTCAAGACGTTTTTTCGCCTTGTCGATCATCTCTTGAGTGATGAACTCGTTAGGAACCGCATTAGCCAAATCTGTCAGCGATTTCGTTGTATCGCGAAGAGACTGATCAAACGATACCGTAGCCTTAGAGCTTTCACCCATTTGCCCCATAAGCTGATCGGCTTTATCCAGAGACTTCTGATATCCGGCCGCCAGTTTCTGTTGCGCTGCCTGTTCTTTCTTGGCCGCACGCTGCGAGGCGTTAGCTGATCGTTGGGCTGCTTTCTCGGCAGCTGCTGCATCCTGTTCACGAGCTTTAGTCAGTGCAGCAATGGCTGCGGCACGCTCTTCATCGCTCATTTTCTCCAGAGAGCTGGCGCTGGATGCTTTCTGCAAATTAAGCTGCGTCTTGAGTTGTTTAGGCCCAATAATCGGCTTACCTTCGAAGTCCATCATCGGAGTGCCGTCAGGCAGAGTACGCTGATAAGTCGCAGAATCCATCTGGTTTCGCATATATTGCGCCAGCGCCTTCTGAGCTGCTTTATCAGTTGTACCTAACCCCAGAACATCTCCATTGATTGACACTAAGCCATTACCACTTTTGGCCGCGTTATCCCTCTTAAACTCTGCCTGAGTCAGTTCCTGAGCAACGACTTCCAAATGCTCCTGATAGCCACGAATACTTCCTTGCAGTTTCTGAATCTGCTCGGTATTTCCTTCCTTTTTCGCTTTTTCAAGCTGATCATTAAGAGTCGCGATTTGCTTCTCGGTCGCATTCTTACGAGAAGAAAGTGAATCAACCAGTTTTTGCGCAGGCTCCAGATAGCTTTTGTTTACCGTTTCACGTAACGGTGCCAATAGCTTGTTCTTTTCGTCATCCGAAAGTGAACCGTCATCCTTGATTTTCTGGATTTTCTCCAGAGCCTCCTGACGAGCTTTCACGAACGTTGCCGCAAAGTCTCTATTCTCTTCGAGTATTTTCTCTATCTGGGATTCTGCCGTCTCTTTTGCCAGACGTTTGGCTACAGCCAAATCCCCTCTGGCAATAGTTTCATTGGTTTCATCGCGTTTCTTACGAAGTTCATTTAGCTCATTTTCTATTCGCTTACGTTCATCATGATTAATCTTTACTGTAGTTCCGGTCATACCCGGCCCATAAACCACCTTTTCGCCAGATTTTAACTCTTGTTCCTTTTGCGTGATTTGTTGCTCAAGACGCGCTTTATACTCGGCCATCTGTGCACGTTTAGCCGCCGTCATCGCTTCTGGTATTTTCCTAATCTCGTCAACGACCTTTGAAGTTTCGCTACGAAGCATGGTCATATACGTGATTAAGCCAGCAACAGCGGTCATTGCAGCAGTGAAAACAAAACCTATCGGATTCGCCGCAATAAACGCAGTCAGGCCAGCAAAAGCGCCTTTAAGCCCCGTAATCGCCCCACGGATGGCGAAAATAAGAGAGGGGATCGGAGCCAGCCCCATACGTGCCGCACGATTGAATCGAGTTACTGCTGTAGCGCCGAGGTTAAATGGAGTCTGTATGGCGGTCGCCATCGTGGCAAAGGTGCTAACCATCTGGCTGCCAGCACCAACTACCCCCATGATCCCTGCTCGCATCAGTTTGAACGCAACCATCGCGGCCACGACCTTACCGAGATTAATTACCAGCTCTTGGTTCTTTGCTAACCATTGAGCAAGCTGACGCAACCCATCGATTGCCGTCGTTAACCCCGAACCTAAAGAATTGGCAAACGAGATCCCTTCGGCGCTATTCATGATTGAAGCCAGTTCTTTCATCCCCTTTGATAGAGAATCCAGATATCCGGCCTGACCAACTCGATCAGCAAATAACGTGAATGACGTCTGAAGTTGCGCCAGCGCACCTGTGTAGGTTTGCATCATGTCTTTCGCTGCGTTCTCGTTCTCCGCACGCAGACCAACAAACATCAGAGACAACGCCTGCTTTGCCTCAACCGTACCGCTGGCAACGGCTTTAGTCAGTTCCCCCATAGTGATGCCTGCGGCGTCTGCCATTGCCTGCATCGCGTTAGGAACGGCTTCACCTAATTGCTGACGTAGCTCTTCCATTGACACAACGCCCTTACCGGACATCTGCTGAACGGCCACAGCCGCACGTTTCAACAGCTCACTATCACCACCAAAACGAGCAACGGAGTCCACCAGCGCCTTCAGAGAACCATCGGTTGGATCTAAGCCAGCAGAACGAAACTTCACGAAGGAGTCTGTTAACGCCTGCATCGCGAACGGCGCATTTTGAGCCATGTCTACGATGTACTTCATATCATCAGCGGCAGCCTGGCCAGGGTTGGGCTTCTCCTTATTCAACCCTCGAAGCATCACCCGCATACGTTCCATTTCGGCCGCAGCTTCAACAATAGGCTTCTGCCACCCAAACATGATGTCAGTAACCGTTCTGGCTGCATCTCCGATCTCGCCAAGCAGGAAAATGTTGCCACGAAGGCCAGAGAATATACCTCCTTCGTTATTTTTACCGCTGTGGCCAGAAGCGCCGCTACGCTGCCTGCTACCGCTACCACCATCACCACTTCCAGATGTACGAACACGTACCGGCTTGCTAATCAGTTGCTGACGCCCGATAACTTCGTCCATCTGCTCACGAACCTTTTTCAGTCCCTCGGCAGCCTGAGTCGTTGTGACACCCCAATTACTGAGTCGCTTCGTCGTGGTATTAAGGCGCGTATTCATGCCACTCACGGACGCAGAGGCTTCTTTGACCTCCGTATCAAAGCGGCTTGCGCTTTTGCTTGCATAGGTCGCCCAATCAGAGAAATCATTTAGCTCTGATTGCACTTTACGTAATGACGCGGTGAGTTTATCTACTGAAGAAGTTGTCGTATCGACGCGCTCAATTAGGGCTTTAAGACCAGAATTGAGGCTGGTGATGTTGCCACGCATTTTACGCGTAGCATCTGAAGCAAGCTCAAAACCGGCAGCTACATCCTGTAGTTTATCTGCCGTAGAATCGAGCTTGCTTTCCAGAACGCCAATGATACGGGCGACCGAACCCAAAGAGCGTTCAAAGGTTTGGATTTTTTGAGCAGGCTTTGTTACCTGCTCACCAAATCGAGTAAGCAGTTTCCCCGCACGATCGATTGACGCTGTAAACTGTTTGTCTTCCAGCGACAGGATAAACTCTACGTTTTGTGACATTCCCTTGTCATCCTCTGCCAAATATTTGCATCAGTTGCTCTTTGGCGTCAGGGTCTGCCTTATCCTGGCTTGGATCGTAGACTTTATCTGTTACGACTGGTCTTCCAATCCTGAGTTGCAAACCCTCCATGAACGCCTTCACAGCCTCGCCATCCGCCTGGGACGCACGAGCGACTTGTAAGTTGCGGACATCCTCTTCCGCACGCAGACGGTCTATATTGCGACTGAGCATCCAGAACATCGTGAGAGGGATGTTCAATAGCTCTAATGGCGACACAGCGTAGTGAGCAACTACACGACTGAAATAGAATCCGAGATCTATTGAAACGGTCCTTGTCCCGGATTCATCGCGGGAAATTACTTTGCCCCTTCGCCAGCCGCTTTTTCGTTTTCTTCATCAATCACTTCCATAGCGAAGGTGAAGATCTGCTGGAGTTGCGGAACAGTCAGTTTTTCAAGAACTTCGTCAGGTACTGAAGGGATAACCTTACGAACCAGATCTGCATAAGCTGTCACTTGCTCAACAGGAGACATGTTCATGAGATCTTTTCCTTCCATCTGCTTGATGGAAACGAACAGACCTACCGTCATTTCAACGATGGGATATTCCTGACCGCCAAATTTGATGCTTTTCTTCGGAGGCAGAATGGAATCTAGATCGAGTAATTTGGTCATTGGTTAAAATCCTTTTAAAAGAGAGGCTCATCCTGAGCCTCTGCTTAATTACTGATTAATCTGCGGGGTTAATCGTTACTGACTTAGTTGCCTTCTTACCACCGCTATTGCTGGTGAAGGAGATATTTGTAGAACCCTGCGCCACACCACGTACCAGACCCGTTTGATCTACCGTGGCCTTTTCCTGGTCTTCGGATTCCCAAACACCGGTTTTGTCTGCGGCATCAGCTGGAGTGATTTCGGCTGTCAGTTGCACAGTTTCTCCAGCTTTTACGGTTGGAGATTCCGGTGAGATCGACACAGTTTTTACCGGTTTAGGACCGCTCATTTTGCCCAGAACGCCTTCATCATCCGGGTATGCGCTGAACTGAACAGAGAACACACGAACATCATCAGACTGGTAGGTCATAGTGAAGTTGCCCGCGGTTGCCGCTTTCGGGATGGTCAACACATAGTCGGTGGTGTCCTGCGGAGTCAGAACCAGCTCCTTCGCCACATCAATCAGGTTAACGCCCTGTGCAGATGTGATCGTGACAGAGTTGTCATCTTCGCTCAGAGTAGAACCAGGCATCAGGTCAACCATGTTTTGGAGTACAGACTCAGCCAGAGGCGCGGTGATGGTAATGTTGCGCCCCTGAACTAATTCGGAAATTACGGTCTGCCCCAACTGATCGACGGTGACTTTCAGCGTTTCAGTGGCTACTTCAACCTGAACACCACCTTTGGTGTAACCCAAATCCACACCACCAAACGACACCTTACAGGCACCAAGTTTGATGTTTTTTACATGGGTATTAGACATTGATGGAAAACTCCTTTTTCCGTTAATTCTACGCATTCATTGCGCTAATAGTAAGTATATACTTACTAATTGAGTTAATTCAATAAATAGCCAGCAAATTCAACAGGAATGCCTGCTTCTATTAATGCCCCATCATTTTTGGGATAAATGATTGGCATCGCCATCGGTCGTACAAGTCGAAAATAAACACCACCAGATTCCGTTTCCTCTACTGGAAACATCTCAATGATTTTATTGGCTTTCTCAACCGTCGTAGTAATTGACGAACCACGCACAATGATTGTGAATGATTCGTGATAAAAGCCCTGTAGCTCATGATCGATGCTGATACCGGTATTTGGGTTAATAAGCAGGACGCCAGATTTCACATTGGCAGGCAAGTAGTGACAGAAAATGTCAGTCCCGACCGTGCCAATCTTTGCCTTCTGCATCAAACTTGCAAACGCTTCGATAAACACATTAACCTCTCGTAAAACCGGCTTTTCTGGCAGCCTCAAGAATCGCTTCTGAGAACTGCTTCTCGCTAATTTCCACCGCTCTTTCCAGAAAGTGTGGCCCAACACGAGGTTTAACACCGACAATTGGTGGGTTTGTCACGTTCTTCATTCGAGAAAGATAACCGAGTCGATATTTACCCAGCTCCATGTACTTAGCATAGTCACCTACTTCTACGCCCGGATGCCCCTGACGTGGTTTTGCTCCAGACACAGAAAGCTCAATGCGCAGCCCTGAATAACCTTCTTTAATCACCCTGGCAAAGATAGCTGTCTCCAGAGATCCGGTTTCCAGCGGAGCCATTGCACGGCTGAGACGCTCAACCAAACGCGCCAGCTTTTCCATGTCCCGAATTAGATATCGCTTAAATGCTTTCTGGCTGTTGTTGAGTCTATTCCCCGCACGTTTGAACTGATGCACATCGTATTTCAGACCCATATATTCGCCCCCACTTCAAGATGCCCAGGTCTTCCTCGTAGCCCCCAGCGGCGATGAACACTGGACACCTTTAATTTTTGACCTTCAAGGATCAGTACATCATCAAGTTGTACAGCCGCTTCCAAAGGGACAACTAACACAGCATCAAACAGCTCCAGACTCGCCTTACCACGACTACCAGAGCTATCAGCACGAACTGACGATTTCTCATTACTCTGTTCGAACTTAACCACGCCGACATTCGTCTTCCTGACGAATTGTAATTGCGCCTCACCGTAAACGTTCTTTGCGCCAAAGCGGTAGATCGCAATTTCTGTTTGCCATGAAATATTCATGCTCTCTCCCTGTTGTTGTCGGTCGCTCTCATTACTGGCCAAAAACCCTTTAGACCAAAAGTAAATAATGCGACTGGCGTTACGCACGGCGAACAATCATACGGTTGTTGATGTAACTGACCAGCAAGCGCCAGGTACTGCGAGCCACATGCACGTTTGCAGCTTTGCCGGTACGGTACATGTTGGTTGTTTCACCGATGGACTCTGACAAAATGCCATCTTCTCGTGCTGCGGCAACATCATTGCCATTTGCGATCTCACACGCTTCGTTGACAACGGCAAGCATCAACGCTTCTTTGAAGTAGTCAGGGAACTCTTCAAACTTCTCCTGCGTCATCTTTTCCCAATCGACTAAATCATGCCGATACGCTCCATCTGCTCCCCACGGAATGTCATACACATTCAGCATATTTTGAGGGCGATCGTATCGGTCAAAGTCGATACGTAGAATTTTGCGGATTGAGAACGGTAAAGTTTTAATTCGTCTGGTAGCCTCAATGAGACGCTTGCGCATTAAGCCTTCACCATCCGATAGCAAAGTGTCCCCATTCAGCATATCGATCGCCTGCATTTGAGCATCAGCGACAGTTGCAAACGACTGTTCTGGTATCGACAGTTCAAAACTATTCAGCAGAACATACATTTGCCGCTCTTCATGCGTCAGACCCGATGCAACAGCCTTCACAATGACGTACCGCAGATCGCGTTCTTTCTCAGAGAGCTGGTTATATTCAGCCGACACGACAACCGGAATCGACATTTGCCCGCTGGTAATTTCTAGCGGCTCGCCATCAACGAGAATAGCCCCGGTGCTGTCCTTTACTGTGTAGGTGGCAGATTCGATATCCAGCACGTTGAAGGCAAATGAAAGAGAAACAGCTTCACCGCTACGATACGAGTCGATCTGCGCCATTACTCACCGCCTTGTGCTTTCAGGATGCCTTCAATCATCTCGACAATTCCTTTCGCTTTAACACCAACCTGATTACCAATAACTCGTAGACCGGCAATACCTTCGTTGTCTGCAATGGACTCCAGCTCTTCTCGTGTGAAAGCCTGGATCTGTTTGGCCGGTTCATCTGGTGTTCCACGTTTCATTGGCACAATGTCAGGCGCTGCTGGCTCGGTAATCAGGTCTGCTGTCAATTCACCACGAGCACTGTATGCGGCAGACGGAGAGACATTTTTGCCCTCTACTGTTGACGCTCGCATTGAAGCACAAATCCTCTGCTGATCGATAAAAGGCAACTCCGCTACAGATACCCCGTTCTCGAACTGAACGCCGCACAGCATTCCCGAATAACCGGAAAATTGCGGTTCTAATAAAACAATTTTTGCTGGTTTCATAACGCTTTCTCTCCACTTGGGCGGCTTTCACCGCCCAATATCGGTTATTCCTGTACGGCAGTGACCTCTACGGTCGCTGTCGATTTGTGGCTACCATCTTGGGTAGTAACCTCGATTGTGGCAGTACCAGCCGCAACACCAGTTACAACACCGGTTTCGCTGTCCACCGTTGCAAACTCGGTATTTTTGGATTCCCAAGTAACGGTTTTATTTGTGGCTCCTGCAGGCTCGACATTTGCGGTCAGCTGAACAGTTTTGTTTGCCTCAACGGTTGTGCTATTTGGGTCGATTTCGACACCAGTAACAGCCACAACAGGCGCAGTTACTTCCACCGTTGCAGTTGCCTTTTTGCTGCCATCTTGGGAAACGATCTCAATCGTCGCAGTGCCAACTTCTACACCAGTAACGTTCCCGCTCTGGTCTACCGTTGCCTTGTCTTCATTTTTAGAAGACCAGGTAACAGCCTTATTCGTCGCATTTGACGGCTGAACATTCGCTTTCAGACTGACTGATTTCCCTTTCTCAACAGAGGTTGAGTCTGGCGTTACCGTTACGGATTGAACGGCTACCGGATTTACGGTGACTTCCACTGAAGCGGAAAGCTGGGTTTCCTGATCAGTTGCAGTAATTTTTACTTTGCCTGGTGCTACGCCAGTTACTAATCCAGTGCCGTTAACGGTTGCAATTTGATCATTGGCTGACTTCCAGGTGAATGAACTGGCACTCTTACCCATACTAATACCTGCACTAAGTTGAACAGTTTTCCCAACCAAAACTGACGGTGAAGCCGGGGTTATGTTTACGGATTGGGAGAGGGGAACCGCCTGCAAACAAGCAGATAGCTGACTTTGTTGCCGCTCGGTTAAAGGTTCATCGGAGATAGAATTGGTAAATCCGGCGCGGCACATATGCCCCGTAAAATCCGAAAATGCCTCTTCCGTAATCTTCATCTTTTGTTCTGGCATTTCTTGCTCCTACAAAAAGGGTGGGCGTATAGCCCACCCTTAAACATAGATAATTACTTATCTACCGCACTGATTAAATTTTTACATTGGTCAGTGCAGCGATAGCCTTATCGTGCTTATTCGCCAGAGAGCAGTACCACTTCACACGGGTACGTACTGCGTCTTTGTTCTGTACAGTACCAATGTTTTCAACAACGATACCTGCGTTATCGCCGCCATACAGACCAGTAACGCCGTTCTCTTCTGACAGATGCAAGCAGTAGATGCTTGCTTTGCCAGCATCGGTCGGGATGAAGTCGTTGATGATGAACGGAACGCCGTTATGACACAGCATCGGACGACCGAAGTTCTCCATCATGATTTCAGACGGACCTACATTTACTGTACGCAGCAGCGCACGGTAAGCACGAAGGTGCTCTGAACGCATCATGATGCAGTCAGCACCAAGATCTTTCACCGCATCGACCAGTTCGTCGAACATAGAGAAAGTCATAGATGCACCGGCGATATCGATCTTCTGATCTGCGTGCATCAGGCGTGGAATACCGTCGAACGCTTTGTTGTTGGAGCTGGAGTCACCCAAAATCAGGTTGCGGCGGAACGCACGAGCCAGACCTTTAACTTTCTGACGAACCTGAATAGCCAACTGGTTATTGGTGTCGGCCATAGTGGTTGCCAGGAATTTATCAACGTCTACGTCACCAGCCAGAATACGCAGTTTCGCAACGCATTCTTCGAAGGTTGCTGCACCTTCAGGGATGGTGTCGTTAACGTCGATGAAGGTAGCTTCACTCAGCGTTTTTTCACGGTTGTACAGATATGCCTTTGAATTAATTTTCATAAAAGGCAGGATGGCAAACAGGTCATCGCGATCGATGATAGTTTCGATCACACCCTGTTCAAGTTCGTTGTTAGACAGCTTTTCAGCTTCTTCACGCAGTAATGGCATCTATCAATTCCCTTTGATTTAGATGTTACTTAAGTCCAATTTTCCCCAGACCGGAGGCCAACTTATCCATAGTCGACTTGTTCTTCGGTTGGGATATTGTGTAGGTTGATTTGGAATGTGAGCCTACACCCTGCTTGGCTTCGCTACGCATCAATGCGTCAGCTTCCGGATCTGCCCGCACAATGCGTTCAATCGCGGATTCAAACGGCAACGGCTTACCTTCACCGTCAACCAGAACAGCTCGTTCTTTATGACCTGCCGGTTTGTCATAACCCACTACGCTACCGTCTTCACCCACTTCAAAATGAGAACCGTAGATCACGCGGGCTTTTGCCGGAGTCATCAGAACTTTGTCACGTAGGAAGAGAGAGTTACTGAAGGAAGCGCCCACGGTCATCTCGACTAATTGAGATTTCAGTGATGCGTTTTCACTTTCCAGTGCTGCATAACGTTCGTCACGCTGTGCCAGCTCTGCCTGGTGTGCTTCGATCATCTGTTTTTTAACAGCATCGAACTCACCACGACGCTCCAGTTCAGCTTGCTCCGCCTCACGACGTGCGTTTTCTGCGGCCTGTTCAGCTTCTAAAAGCTGGCGAGCACGCGCCGGGTCGATATCACCGTACTGAGCAAGCTGATCGGCCAATGTGCGCTCTTTCTCTTTGCGCTTCATGTTCTCTTTCAGCAGTTCAGCACCAGCTTTCTTGGTTTTGCGAAGTTCGGCCAGTAACTCTTCATGAGTCATGCCAGCGTATTCGTCATCACCCTTCGGCTGCTCTTTTTGTTCACCCTGTTTGTCAGGATCTTGTGTACTCTGCTCATTATCAGCAGCTACACCGCCAGCGCCTCCACGCTCATGCGCTTCAGCAACATCCATCAGACCACGACGGGCCAAAAGCATTTGCCACAGTTTCATAAAAATTCCCTTTGTTACTTATCACTCGTTCTCTTGAGTAGATGAGTCCCCATTCCCTCGGGGTTGATCTTGCCCGCTTTCTTGGGCTGCACCACAATCATAAGTAAGTACTGACTTATTTTCAAGGGTATTTAGATCATTTTTTGGCGGAAAATTCAAGAGATCTTTATCAAATTCCTTTTTCATCGCCTCAGTAATGTTCGGGAAAATCTTCTCAATAAGCATTTCCATCTGGTGACGACGTACAGAGCCCGGTGCCTGAAGTAATGACAGTTTCTCGGCAACAGAAAATTCATCTGTAAGGCCACGAATATCGAAACTTTCTGGATACGCAATTAAAGAGTGGTCTTCGTCCAGATCTACCCCCATCCATTTCGCAACCAGTAGCATGATTTGGCGTTCAGCCCTTTCCAGACGCTCTGCTTTTGTGACAAGCAAGCTATTTACACGCTGGAAGTCATACATTTTTGCGGCACCAGATGAGTTATCGATTCCCTGTGCGTTGTCCTGCTTCGTTCGCTCACCAGCTACACCAACTGAATGGTAGATTTCGTTAATCACCGTCTTAATCGTAGTGATGATCATCTGAGCTTGTTTCGGGTCTGGTGACAGATAAAACGGCTGGTTTCCACCTTCAGAATCGTAGGTGAAGACTCGCTTTGTGCCCATTTCAAGCACTTTAGTGTGGTTTTCATCACCAGGTAAAAGCGACTGTACCGGTATAGCCAACTGGCTAAATGTCTGATCCTGAATAATGGCATCAAGGTTTGACAGATAGTTTGCAACCGCACGATCAAGATAAGCGATATCATCGATCAACGATGGGCTGAAATACGGTGATTCACTTTCTCCAATACAATCAACAGGAAACACAGGAACTACGCCGAGATTATGCTCACCGCTATCCTCTAAAATAACTTTTGCCTGACGGCGACCTGCTCCACCAGCGCCCTTCTTCACTTCCTCACGGAACAGATACCACTCGTTTTGTGTCCACAGACGATAACGTTGGTATTCCTGACCTGTAGAAGTAAAAGGATCTGCGTCATCACGAGCGACCTCCACAATTAACGCCCACAACATATTCCCGTCGTCGTCCCATGCCACATCCAGCATTTGCTGAGGTGAAATCCAGTAGGCGTAGGCGCGAGCATCTTTCTTTTTCTCGTCAGCTACTGACTCAACATCACCACTCATCGTGCTATCGACAACAACCCATATGCGACCGTAAATAGACGACTGCAAATCAATAGCGGCCATAAATGAGTCAATAGAGGCATTCTGGCGAGTCGCACGTTTCCAGAAATTGCGGATCTGCTCTGGTGCCTCTTCGATATTTCTATGAATGTCTTCTTTAAAGAGATATTTGTTGATGAGGTTTACCACCTCACGAGTGTGGTTGAAGCGATAAGCACGCTCAACTCGCTCCTTAAACTCCTGATCTCCCTCTTTAAAGTAACGAAAGATATTGTCTGTAAACCAACCACGCCCGCCAGCGTAAGTGCTGGCGAGGAAGTCCCAATGTTCTTTTTTCTTTTCGTATTCCGGGTGGCGTCGCGCCACCAGATCCTTAATTTGTTTATCGTTCAATTCCATTTGAATAACCTTAGATAATTACCTACCTATCAAGAACCACCAAGAATAACACGGTTTTTGACTGGATACCTACGATGTACTGGATAGCCCAATGCGTCTGCACTATGCTCAATGCCACCTGTCTTATCCATATCTCGTGTTCCAGGCTTGTAGATGACTTTTTCCAGTGAATCAATCAAATGCTTGCACTTCGGATCGATATACAACCGGATATCTCCAGATGCGGTCATCAGCATTCGGTTAACAGCATTAACACGATCCGCAATTGGCGGGTGCTTTTTCGAATAATCGACACGTAAGAATCCCTTCTCTTTGAAAATGTCGACGTCAGACTCCCCGCGAGCATGTTGGCGATAAGCACCTGCCGGATCTGGAAATACCGTTATCTGTGATTTCCAGCGCCAGAAGCGTCTCTCAAGCTCATCACAAACCTCTGCCGTGTTAGAGGAAAAGAGCACCAATTCATCAATTGCCCATAGCTCACCATTTGGCTGAGGTTGCAAAATTACTGAAGACATCGGGTCAATGTTGAAGTCCTGCCCTACCCATATAGGCAACCGAGGGTTGAACTGAAGCGGTTTTACATGCACGTTACGATCGAACGGGTAGTAAACGCGCCCGGACATGTTCTCAAAGCTCGCCAGGTACTCCTGAGCGAACGATTTCGGGTCCATATCGTTCTTAGCAGCTTCAATTTCCGCCGTAGGCACAAACGGAGAATCGGCAGTTACAAACTGCCAGCTCTTCCACTGTCCCTTTCTTTGCAGCTCTACGTTCTGGCCTATAGTCCACAGTTTGTGAAATTCCGAGAAGCCTTTTGGCGTACCAATGATCAGTGCACCGCCGCGTGTCGATGAAAGAGTAGGTCGTAACACCTTGTACCAGGTGTCAGCCTTCATATCCTGAAATTCATCAAGCACTACAAAATGCAACGCTACGCCGCGCAGAGTGTCAGGCTTATCAGCACCTTTGAGGGCGATCTCCGAACCGTTCTTCAACACGATTGTCATCGTGGTGTCGTTCTTTTTCCTAACCCACTTACGAGGCAGAACTTCCTGTAGATCGTCCCACAAAATCTGGCGAGCCATCTGGTAAGTAGGAGCGACATACCAGACCCTTTGCTTTTTTTCCTTTGCCGCCGCACGAATAATAGTGGAGATCGACAACCGGGATTTTCCCCAGCGTCGACCAGCACAAACAACTTTAAATCGATGCGGAGACTGGAAGACTTTCATCTGTCCAGAATGCAGTTGCACAAGACTGAGCGAGGACGGGATTGCCATTATTCGTCCTCCCCTTCACTTCCATCATCTGTCGCATCAAATTCGCTTAGAGCTTCTTCTTCCAACGTCTCAAGCAATTCGTCATCGATGATTTCAGGCTCGTCGTCTTCCTGACGTAATTTCGCCACCTGGGAAGGCGTAAGCTCACCAAATACCAGGTTCGGAATTTCTTCCTCGTCATTTTCCGCATGATCCATGCCCAATGCTTTGGACGAAACTTCAAAGCATTTTGCAAGGGTATTACTGGCTCTCTGTAAGCTCTTGAGAGAATCCTCAATCGCCCCTAAAGGCTTACCCTCACGTTTGGCCGTAGTGACTTCGACCATCACCATCTGCCCCAACGCATACGCCCAGCCGTCATAACGTGTACGACGTTCTTCTATCTTTTCCGCACGAGCTTTAGCGCGAAGCTCTGCGTCAGATTTAAGAGACTCACGAACCATCTTCCCAACAGAGTCCGCGCCTTTCTCTAATCCTCGCTTTTTGAAATGTCTGGAGAGTGTTTCACGACGAATGCCGTACTCTTCCTCCAGCTTTGAGAGTGTATATTCGCCTGACGTCCATTTGGCTTCAGCTTCGGCCCACTCCGCTGGTGTCAGGCGAGTTTTTACCTCGTCTTTTTCGACCGTCATAGATCCCTCTAAAACACACAGAGCGCGTCCATGCGCTCTAAAACAACTTGTTTACTGCGTATGCTAACCAACTTGTTTTCTGGGGTGTTTAATTAGGTCTGGGCATGTCTTACTAAGCCTGCTTCCGTATATATTTAATAAGTTACTTATTATTTATATATACAGAAGCAGGTCTTTAAATAAGCTCCCAGACCGATTACATCACCAGTAACTTCGCTTTGGCTCGACCTAAAGTGGTTAACCCAAGAGTCCGGCGGTGATAGCGATTGTCACTGCGTTGGCGCGTATGCCCTTTCTCCACCAGCCCCTTTTTTATCAGAGCGCGAATTGAGAACTGGATACTTTGCTTTGTTGTCTTGTACGGCAAAACTTCAAGCAATTCGTCCAGATCAAGTAGATGACCTCGCTCATAACCGAGATTGAGCGTTTTGATGATGTCCTTTTGTTTGTCGGTTAACGTCATGGCAAATCCTTATGCCGGTAAAGCAATTTCTAACGGTTTATCCAAAGGTTGTTTGTCGAATGCCAGCAGTGGCAGCGTGTCAGGCAGTCGACGGCCAAAGTCAGGGTTTCGGTACACACCATACAACGGAGACGTAAAGCTCAGGTTGTGAATGTCCTTGAGCAGCTTCACAATGCTGGCCTCGTCCACCAGACTGTCGGCAATGTCCTGAATCGTCGTGCCACGATTCCGCCCAGCTTTTGCCAGGGAACTGTTCTTGTGGTAGTCCGCCACCAGATCACGCAGTGCACGGCGACGACGAGACTCGCTCATTGCGAACAACTCTTTGACGATCGCCTCGTTATCACCCGGGTCAGAACGGAAATGGCGCTGGAATACACGCAGTGCACTTTCATAGCTCTTCGGTCGCTCAGGGCGGATGAACTTAAACCCTGCTTTCATGGCGAAGGGATTGTATTTGCTCATCGAGGACTGGATCTCAATGATTGGCCGGTCATGCATCCTGCTAACCAGGTTAATCATTCGATAAGAGACGCCTACGCCACGATACTGAGTATCCACAACTGAGCGACTGATCACCGCAAAGTTGTTATTCACGTACCGACCCCAGTACTGGTTAGCCACGGTGGTATTAGTGGTTGGTTTCAACTTAGGAAACATGCGGTGGCGAGGTGCCAACAGTAGTTTCGGGTAAGCCATAACCACGACGCCCACCAGACGGTCATCAAGTTCGCAGCGATAGTAAGTTGGCGCGAAAGGTTTGCCGTCTGTTTTGTAGTGAAGCGACTTAAGAGCGTGCCAGTCCTCTACAGTTCCCTTTGTAACAGTCATTCGCTCCAGAAAGTCCAGATGACGCGGAAACTCTTCAGGGCGGTAGCGTTTAATGATGATGTCCGTCATAAATGAACCTCATCATGACTACCATTGTGATATTCCACCTTCACGCGTTCTTTGTAGTGCTTGGTGATCTGCATATCCGGGCGCAGCGCGTTCTTCAGGTCTTCGTGAGTCGTCGCCACCATTACCGTCGCACCAACCTTTCGAGCGGCACGCTGGAGGTTAGATGCCACAACCTGAGCGGTTACACGGTCTAGAACAGCACCGAACTCGTCAGCAGCCCACACTTTAGCGCCTGACTCAATCAGTTTGGCAATCTTGAGACGATATTTCTGGCCGTCTGACATTTCAGAAGGCTTGCGAACAAACAGATATGCATCGTTCAGACCAGCCATAGATAACAACCCAAGCGCATCACTGGTCGTTTTGCCCAACTGATCGATGACGTTAACCTCATTATCGAAGGTAAAATCATCGATGGAGGCTACAGAAAGCCCTTCATCCTTCATCTGGCGTTGCAACTCGCGCAGCACAACGGATTTGCCAGAACCGGATTGGCCGGTGATGTACACCACATCGCCCTGCTTCACTTCCAGCTCCAGATTGTCGTAAAGCGTCCACTCTTTTTCGTCCAGGCCAAGCCCGAACGACTCAGCGATTTCCAACGTGCGCGTGGTTTTATTTACGCGTGTCTGAAACGATACGTTGATGATGTATTTGCTCATGCAGCCATCTCCCCGGAAGAGATCTTCTCCGCATATGCCACAAATGCGTCTACCCCGCTTTCTCCCGTCATTTCTTCCATGTGGGCAAGCAAATCACCAACAACAATGGCAGAGCCAGCAGGGAGCGTTTTAAAGCCCAATACGTCGACAACACGTACTTCTTCCGCTGCAACTTCACGACTGATCTCGGTGTGTTCATCCTTCTGTCGTTTAGTTTCTTCGCCAAGATCGATAACTAGCGAATCGGTGTCCATTTCTTCTGTCATACTGCCAACGAGAACATTCAACTCACGCTCTTCAAAGCCGAAAACCTCGATATCGTCCAGAACAAGCGACTCAAGCTCTTTCTGTAGCTTAATTGCATCGTAATCAATGCTGGCAAGTCGGTTATCTTCAAGGCGCTTCGCACGAACCTCGTCATCACTGAGATCATCGCGAACAATAACCGGTACGCGCTCAAGTCCAGCAAAAATTGCAGCCTCACGGCGGCCGTGGCCAGTAATAATTACGTCGTTCTTATCGACCGTAATTGGCTGGTCAAATCCGCGCTTTTTAATGGCTGCGGCCAGATCTCGGATCTGCTGTTCATCATGCTTTTTGGCATTCATCTCATAGGGAATAAGATCTGCCGGGTCGCGATATACGATTTCAAACTTTTTGGTCATTACATACGCTCCTTGTAGTAGTCGACCAGCCACACCAGAGCCTCACCAGCGTTCTCCATTTCATTACCGGTGTTAATAGCCTGCTCTTTGATGATGTTTTTTATGGTTTCTGCAACACGATCTGACGCATCGAAAGTTACTTTGAAGCGCATGGTCTGATGTTCCGCACCCACACGTTCGGTTTTCTCTCGTTTGTCGGTATCGACAGGCTCATCACTACCACGAGACAACGCCTCCAGTGCTTCAAGGTCGATTGCCGCCTCTTTTGCTAAAACCATCGAGATTTCGTCGTCATACGGGGCGATTTCAGACAGTTGATAGTCAAGTTCTGACTGAATTTCTTCAATGAAGCGTTGCAATGCGATTTGGTCGTCTTCACCGTATCGCTCGTTGTCCACCAGTGACATCTGTTTAGCTACGACATCGCTAATTTTGCCCACAGAAAGCACCGGAACCGTTGAAATTCCTTGCTCAATAGCAGCACGCCAGCGATGTTCGCCGCCGAGGATTTCAAAAAATCCATCTTCAAGTTCACGAGCCAAAATTGGCTTAAAAAAGCCCAATTTTTCGATAGAACCTTTCAGTTTTTCAAAATTCTGCGCACCAACCGAATTGGTGTTCCAGGTATTCGGGCGAAGGTTGGCAACATCAACCTGCAAAATCGTGATTTTTACATCCATTTTATTGCTACAATCCACTAAGTAATCACTTACTTATTATAATAACCAAATAACATACAAAAGGCACTAAGGAAAGAGGTTTATGACTGTTCGGATTGTATCTAACGCAGTAAATGCGCTTATTTCTGGCGCAGATGACAAGGTAAAGCAACTGGTGCAGCAAATGTTGAGCTACGAAGTCGAGACTGGCGACTGGAAGGGCACAAGCACGATGTTCAACTGGAGTAAAAACTCGTTCCCTGCTGGCTTTGCCAAGCCTGTAGCGGCGAACTTGAACAAGGCGGGCATCAAATGTGTTCATATCCGCAAAGACAAAGCCCCGGCGCTTGGAAAGCCAAATCCGGCGGTTAACCCATTCCCATACAATCCTGATTATGCATATCAGGATCAGGCTGTGGAAACACTAGTTCGCGAGGGAATGATGATTGCCCAGATCGCTACTGGTGGTGGGAAATCTAACGTTGCCTGCAAAGCAGCTGCACGTATCGGTCGAATGACATTATTTTTAACAACCCGCTCTGTTCTGATGTTTCAAATGGCCGAAAACTTCCAGAGATCCATCGACTACCGCGCCGAAAATGGCGAACCGTGGTTAAAGGACCAAAAGGTTGGAGTCATTGGCTCGGGTGAGTTCCAGGTATCACGACATATCAACGTCGCTACAGTTCAAACTCTTGCAAGTTTCCTCGAAGAACCACCACGCGATGCAACACCAGATAAGAAAAGCTACCACCTCAAACGTCGGGAGTTGGTGAAACGCTTCCTTTCAAGTGTCTCTCTTCTTATTCTGGAAGAGGCGCATGAGTCTTCAGGCTCAAATTTCTATGACATCGCCAGATTATGTGTGAACGCAGACTATCGTCTGGCGCTTACAGCCACGCCGTTCATGAAGGATTCGACGGAAGCCAACATGCGCCTGATGGCGGTGGCCGGGCGAATTGAAATTAAAGTCACAGAAAAGTACCTGATTGATAGAGGCATTCTGGCAAAACCATACTTCCTTTATCATAAAGTTGCCTACAAGCCGGACGAGGCCAGAATCAAGGCAGAACTTGCCAACAAATACCTCAATTTTAGAGTAGGTATGAGCACTGCCTACCAAAAGGCTTATCAGTTGGGGATCGTGTATAATTTGGGACGTAATGAGGCCATTGTTCGCGAAGCATTGCTCTATAAGCAACATTCTCTCAATTGTATGACTCTGGTTCGTCTTAAACGCCACGGGCAAATCCTGATGGAAATGATGAAAGAGTCCGGCCTTAGAGTTGACTTCATTTATGGGGAATCGAACCAGTCGACAAGGCAAGCAAAGCTGAACAGTTTAGCGTCTGGCGACATAGATGTTTTAATAGGCTCGACTATTCTGGATGTCGGTGTTGATGTGCCAAGCGTTGGTGCGGTCATTCTGGCTGGTGGTGGGAAAGCAGAAGTTGAAATGAGGCAGCGTGTCGGTCGTGGCTTACGAGCCAAGAAGAATCAGGCAAACGTGTGTTTTATCACTGATTTCATTGACACTAGCAACAAATACCTGTTGTCTCACTCTTATGAGCGAAAACACATCATCGACACCACACCTGGCTTTGCGGAAGGTGTATTGCCTGTTGATGGCGCATTCGATTTTGGAATTCTGAAACGAGATTAGTTATGAGCGAAAAAAAAACAACTTATTGCCAAGTGGCATTGTCTGATAAGGCCAATGAAAAACTTGGAAAATTTCAAATAAAACTCAAAGAGAAAAAAATCAAGATGTCTAAGGCTGAAGTTATCAATGCCATTCTGGAGACGATGACTATGGCTGAATTTGACAAAGTCACATCTGCCGTTGGGGTTTCCGCTAAGACGCGTGAGAAAATCATGCGCATCTATGAAAACTCCAATATGACAAAAAAAGATTTAGAGGAAATACTGAGCAGGTTGCCGTAACATTTCATATTTACCCCCTATCTACTAATTCTATGATGTGCTCACTTGTTAGAAAGGAGCACATCATGAGTTGGTTAAAAGAATTATCATTTGTTGACACCACTGGCGCTAAGAAAAATCATTCTTTCTGGAAAGTCAGCGATCCTTCTGATTTTCTTGTTGGCGCTAATGCTGCTTTTGAATTGCTTAACTTTTATCAACGTTATCCTGAAATGAAACACAGTCCACTCCTGTACAGAATAACAAACGATATGAATAGGTCTGGTTTATTATCAAGTGAGTCAGCGAAAGGCTTTTTTAGCAAAATTACGCCACACATATCATTCGATGCAGCAAACGAAATTGATTATCTATCCACGAAACCTCAAGAACAATTATCTGTACCACCTGAGAAAAAAGAAAGACGAATTGCCAGCATTGAAAATATATCGAAAGAGCTTCGCACAACAACGTTGAGGCTGCTGAACTTTCTTACGCTACTTAATTGGATAGATGATCAAACATTGATTCCATCAACCGATGCGTTGGATAACAGAGTCCTTCGTCTAAACAAAAAATCGCAATTTGGTTTTGTGTTCACCAAAAAAGGTGAAGATTTAATCAAAAGAAAATATAGATTATTGAATGATTAATAGTCTACATGCAGGTGTATGAGAGCACCTGCATGTGACATTCGTCACATTTTTTGAAATGTACACCTCCGGCTGAAAAAATTTCTTGATTGGCTGAACGATATTTGTAGGCTCCGCCTCCGAAGAAATTCGGAGGATATATGCGTCAATTTATAAAAACGTGTGACCTAAGAAATATAATAGATGATATTGCATGTGATGAAAAATTATCCTTGATAAAACCGGCAGGTATATCAACGAATAATAATATAAACCTTTATTATTTACAATTAAAGAAAACTTCTCAACAGCACCCCATCATTATAAAAAAGAATGGGCCTAGAACGAAATCCTCTAACGGTCTGGTGACGAATCCGTATCCAATATTGACAGTCTTTAAAATGCTGGATGAAATAAACAATCAGCTTGGCGACCAAGAGGTTATTCCTGAAATTGTAGAAGCTTCAACCTGGGCAGGTGCAACCATTAACCTGACTGACGACGAAAATCTGAAAGAGTTCTTTAGCGAAAACGAGTTGAGAAAGAAAGTCGGCTATTCCTTTTCATTCAAAAGTAAAAAATCTATAGAACATTTTCTTCGTGTGTTAATTCAATATATAGAATCAGGGATTATCTCACAAGTAGAGAGCAGAAAGTTCTTTAGAACAAACAAAAAAAATGTCAAATTAAAAGAGATTTACAATCTTGCTCTAAAATCACAACATTCAAGAGGGCAAAACAGTGCTGATGCTCTCAAATCACCTTTCTCGTTGAATAAGAAAGAGATTCATGCAGTCTCAGCCAAAGCAGAAGACAACGTAACTCAAGAAGAAATCAGCTACGACCTCCAGAAAGAAGAAGTTGAGGAATATATAGAGGGCGAAACAAGATTAATCCAGTCGCAACATCGTAGCCGCGTATCCGGGTTAAGGAATGACGTTCTGGCAAACGCAGACTACAGGTGTCAACTATGTTGCAGAACGATGTCGGAAATATACGGCAAGGAAATTGACGGTAAAGAAACGAAAACGCTGCTACACGCTCACCACATCATCCCACTTTCACAAGGCGAAGGTGCACGAAGCGTGAACCCAAAAACAGATCTGATTGCCGTCTGCCCTAGCTGTCACGCAATACTTCACATCAGCGGCAACAAGGAAGCTATACCACGCGAGCGATTTTATGAATTGCGCCAAAAAATTGTCGGCAACCTTCAAAAACAAGAAAACATAGACATAATGAACCTTGCATGTGATGAAATTAGCAAAAAAGAGAAGAACGAAAACGCCAATTAACGCTATCTACCTATAAATGTGAAACATGCCCTCGACAATACCAGAAAGATTTGTCGAGGGCATAGGACTTTCCCTATGTCTGAACGATTAAATGTTAACAGCAATTAAATATTTTGTATATGTTATTCTTCTGGTGGCACGACAAAATCATCGAGCTTATTCTTTTCGTCTCGAAGCAACTTGATTTCTTCTTCTGTTATGCATTTGTCATAATCTGTTTGTTCAGAATGGCACAGTGTAACCGCGAATGGATAGCCGGTGTAAGACAGTCCTCTAACAGGTTCTAGTTCACCGTTATCTTTTTTCCTAAATTTGTAAAAGTCAGGAGTGTCATAATTGGTGACGCTAACAAGAGCATATTTATCATTTTCTCTTGCATACACTTCACTAACACCTCTCGATTCGCCCAACTCTCTACTCACATATGTCGAATCACTTGCAGCATCAAACACAGCCTGACCTAATGGAGTTTTTTTTAAATCATCTATTTTCTCTTTTTCCTTCCTGATATTAGATTCGTTTTCCAGATAAAGTTTCACACCATTTTCTTTACATACTAGATTTTGGCGTTCAAAACGTAATCGTTCTCTTGCCGAGTTGGTATTTTTATCCATTGCAACGAATACAATCGGGTTACGTTCACGAACATCAAAGATGTGTGCATTGAATGCGGTCGCACCTGTATAGGCGTTCAAGACGTTTTTGCCATTCACCTCTCCACATACCATATATGAATAGCTATTTTCACCTAACTGAATAGCTCGCATATTCGTGAACCGACCAGCATCAGGATCTAGCAGTGTAGAGCGAATATCCTTCTCGACCAGATTTATGGCTCGCTCTTCATCAGAATCACAACCTGTTAATAGTAAAGCCGCTATTAACAATGCTAATGAGTATTTTTTATTCACCCCATTCTTCATGAAACTTGTTCCATAATCAATTTTTGTTGGAATGTACGGTTAGTCTGTCTACGCATCATAGAGATGTATATAATGACCAAAAAAGACTTAAAAAGGTAGACTATGGTTAAAGACATCACCTACGGCATTCCAGCAGAAGTCTGGCCACGAGACTACGAACATGCTGAAAACATACTTATGTTCTGGCGGAAAAACAACATTCCTGTAAGAGTCACGCTTGAAGACGGTCAGGTGTTTTGCATGTACGTTCAGGGGACAATGCCTTCCCGCAATAAGCTAGATTTATGCCCGCTTCCATATGATAAAGAAAATCGTATAAGACTCCCACTTGAGCGCATTAGCACAATTGAATCAGGTGTAATCGATGGCATTGCTCGCGAGTTCAAAGGTAGGCTAACAATACATCCAGACTATGTTGACAATCAGCCATCACGTCGTGACTTTTTTAAGATATGTCGTCAGGCTTACCAAAACGGCAAATCTATAAGGGTCTACATGGCAGACGGTCGTGAAATAGAAGGGATATCAAGAGGCGTTGATGCTTGCCAGGTCACTCTTAAGTTAGAAGACGGCAGAAAAACACTTGTATTCTTCGATTGGGTTGAACGAATTTTACCGTTTTGAGTTATGAAATCGATACTATTGACATCTTTATTTTTAGTTTACTCAATTTCGGCCAATGCAAAGGATGATATCGCAATTATTCAGTCGCTGATGAATGACGTATGCTCAACGTCTCAGAATGTACCAGTTTGCATGTTTAAACTTTCAGCAGCTGTAAAATTAGGGATAAACATTGGTAAGACCGCTCAACTATGTGAACAAGTGGAAAATTATGAACCATGTGAATCGAACAACTCTTCTGTGCAGTTCGTTGATGCGTTATTTGACACCAATCGTAAGGCTGTAGAGTCAGTCCGATAAATGTATAAGGGTAATAACCGGCTAAGTCCGGTTATTTTTTTAAATGCCATTTATTAAATACACCTCCAATTCTACTCCGTATAAACATATAAGGTTATAAGCCGGAATTAATTATTTATTTAGGGAACACCTTCGACGATCTCGCTTTTATTTCTAGGACTTTCGTCCCTGCAAAAAACTAAAAAAAACACTTGCAATCTTTTTTTGCGTATCGATAATTGAACTCGTCGAAAGCGAACTGGCTAACGACAGTAAAAAATAAATTCATTTTAATTTTTGTAAGGAATAAAACCATGACCAATATTATCTTATCTAAAAAATCCATCGTTGAAGCTGCGCGTGTTGTAACAAATGAATTAAAAGAAAAAGCAGATCTGGCAACTCAAACATATAACGAATATTATAAAAATGGTACGCACACCAAAGCAGATAAAGCAAATATGCAAGCTGCTACCACTAAACTTGCTTACTTCATCAACAACGTTGTAAACGCTGTTGAAGACGAAAAATTATGCTCTGTTTTCTACTATGCGATTAAAGCAAGCAAACAAGCGCCAGAAGTATTTTTCCGTGATGCAATGACTAATAGTTATTCACTGGAAAAACTGGTTTATCTGGTTAAATCCATTAAAGCTGGTAAATGCGTTTATTCCGTCGCTGATATGTCAGGATCTCGTGTATTCGCTTTAATCGATATGATTAACGACGAGATCGACACGTTCACTAATGGCGCTGTTTTCGATTTAATGAATGAAGCTAAAAAAGCGTGCGAAATTAAATTGGACGCTGGCTATACTCAAGCCAACCAGTTGATCAATCTTTGCGAACGTCTTGGACTTGTTGAGAAAGTCAAAGGAATGGGAAGCGCAAAAGCTGGTACGCAGCAATATCGCTTTATTAAAAATGATTTCTATAACTATCTGGCTGATGCTTTCAAAGCGTAATTAATGGAATCTGGCGCCCACTATGGGCGCTTTTAAGGAGCTTAATCATGTTTATGATTATCGCTGGCGTTAACGTGCGCAATGAATATTTTGTTAATCGCATCGCTGGGATCGCTGGTTACGCTGGGCGCGCAGTCGAGCTTATAGATGAAACGACGCGCAAAATTGACTTATTGAGCGACCAGGAGCGAAAAAAAGCAGACGTGAATGACGCTGATATATTTTTAATGTTAAAAGCGTTTGTAGAAATGGGATTTGAAATCAGTTTACATAAATAAAATCGAGCGCCCACTATGGGCGCTTTTTTCGTTTCCAATACTTCCACCATAACGCGCCAATGATGGCGCTTTTTTTTATTGTCTTTGACTCACTCCAACAACATAAAAATAAGCGCAAAAATAACGCCATAGACGAGCTTTTATATCCTTACCAGCATATACCCATTACTTAGCGCATTAACGCGCTTAAAACGCGTTATATTGCGTTATGGTGTATGGTTAATCATTGGCTTTTAGTCTTGCTTTATGATCCGCGTTTATTTGTCGGCGCGGATCGGCATTTTGTTTTGTTCCGTATCCGCTCGCGTATTATGTGCGCGTGATTTTTCACATAATCACACCACTTAATCACGTATGTGATTACGCTACGAAAGAAATCTGGATGTCTCAGGCGACGAAAGTCATCATGATTTCCCCGCTCACCTGTCCGACAACCGCTGGTTGGATTCCACCAGCTTCCCGATGTTTTTTCTACATAAAGGCGAATGCAGCCGTTTCCCGAAAAAATCCTGGCCGTTTCCCGTCGGCTCATGAATACGTTCCTCGCCGTTTCTGAAAATTTCCCTGCGGCAGCTGGTGGCTATAGAGAAAGGGCCGTTTCTGGCCCTCTTCTCAGTTACACGCCATCAAGGATGTGGATGCGGTTGCTTGCGTATACATTCAACATAAAGTTAGCGCAAAACAGTTTCCATGTATCAACGCCAGCGGCATACGTAATGTTTTTGCATTTTATTGCATTGTTGGCGATCCGCATCCCCTGCGATACTGCTTTATCGTCGGAAAATTTGAACGACGATTGAGTTTTAATCCAGACAGAAATCTGCGTAGCGAACTCAATCAGCTTGGACTGGCAGAATCGCCCGGAGCGCACCGGAAAGACGAACGTTCCGAATCCAGAATTTACCACATACGCTTTCTCAAATACCCGCGAGTAACGACGATTGCCAATGATGTCGCGTGCAATAATGCATTTTTCTTGTGCTGACAGTTCTACCGTCTCATTGTCGCGCCATGCACCAAGTACTCGTTTTTCAATGTCAGAGAACGTTACAGCGATATTGCCATGTGCGGGTGCGTTTACAGTAGCGATAAAATTCATGATTAATTCCTTATCGTAAATAACAAATTGTTTTCTTGTTGGTGTTAATTATCGTTGTACGAATAAGGCGTCAAAGTGGAAAGTTGCGGTAGCCGGACGGGAACAGGTGGGTTTGTCGGTTGCCTGGAGGTAAGAGGTTGGTGTTTTTAGCCTGCGGGGAACAGGATGGTCATTTAAGGCCACCACTGCTGGTGGCCTTGTTTTCAACTGGAATAAGAATAATCTGTATTGATGAGTAAAGGCGCATCATCCACTAATCCTGACAGAAACCAGCGAGCAGTTCCGTAAAGTTCAAGGGCGTCAAGATAGCCTTCATGCAGTGCACCAACCCCAAACACATCATTATCAGCCATAGCTACCGCATCTACGGCCAGATACTCTATGAGTTCTTCCATGCTTTTTATATTTATATCGTCTAAATTCTCCAGTTTGTTCTCAATCTCATTGAAAGGGATATCCGGCATCGAATGCACTATGATTTTTGGCACATCATTCTCATTATTTACCTCCACAATAACAATTCCATACTCTGTAAAAAGAGAACTAAAGAATCTATTAAACTCTAAATTAACAAAAGATGCCGAACCATTTAAACGCTCAACATATGGGGAACGAAAAGCTGAATGTAAATTATTTTTTCTACTTTCCTTGCCATATTCTATAATCAACTCTTTATTTTTGATCTTCTCGAGTATTCCACCTAGCTCCTCTACAATTAAAGCGCCAGTGTTTTCTCTTTCTTTTGATACTATAGTTGAAAGACTGATCAAGGCTTCTGTTATACTGTTATTAGAAACGATCAGATGAAATAGCTCCAGCATAGCCAATCGACCACTATCAGTGAACGTAACAAAGTTTATTGCATCTATTTCATTTTTAATCGCAAGAAACTCACATTTATTTTTGATGTTTTCCCGAATTGACATCTCCACACGCTGTCTTATTCTCAACACCTGCTTAAAGTAAGTATTTTCAAAACATTCGACAGAAAATGTCTTCTTACCATCATTCACAATAGCCAATCTGTATTCATATTCAAGACCATTAAGTTCAAGGCAATCACTGTCATATTGGGACCCATCTTTAACTGAAAACAATTCACTAATGTCAATTTGTCCCAAAAATACTGGTTTCATTTTTAATTCCTCGTTTGTTTTCGATGTGATAATTATCGCTGAATGAAATAGGCTAAAAAGAAGATTTGTAAGGCAACTATCTGGAAGTAAGGCAAAGGGTGGTCATTTAAGGCCACCAGCATTGGTGACCTTATTCTTCAGTGGAGCAGACCGATGTCGATGGTATCCCCTGAATCATCCACACGGATCATCAGCATGGCAAAGGCGTTTAGTGGATAGCTTGCGTGCCATTCAGGGAAGCGGTCATCTCGCATGAAGTCGGCAATGTCATAAACGCATCCCTCAAAGTGGAAGAATCGCGTGCTTACCTGCTCGTCATAATCCACATGATCCATTTCTTGCTGTTCTTTTTCCGGCAAATCCAGCCATGATTCAAGGAATACATTTTGTGCTTTAGTGGTAATGGTGAAGTCAGTCATTCTTCACCTCCATTTTGATAGAAAATCATCCATCTCAAGATAGCCATTAAGCTCCTGCTCTGACATGATGATGTTTTCCATGCTTCTGATAGCCTCAAGTAACGACTCCCGATCTGACGAAGCGACAGTAACAATGTATTCCATATTATTTCACCACCTAATAAACACGTTGTTTTCTTGTTGTTGTAATTATCGCGGTGTAGATAAGGCAGAAAACAAATTGTTATCGGGTATAAGAAAATGGCGCGGTTTACGCGCCATTCAAAGAGGATTAAGCGAATACGCTTTCAGGGATTAAGGTGTCAGCAGGAATGCCGGATGTAATGCGCAGACCATACTGACCAATCCAGGTGGTGCTGGTGTTCAGGCTGGAGGTGAATACGGAATTAACCATATTCATCATGGTTTCAAACACCTCTTCATCAACCTGGCGGAAGTAGTTCTCGATTTTCAGCAGCAGCGGGTCAGTTGCATCGAGAATGGACTGGTATTGAGTCGCGTACTCGCCGCCGGAGGCATCACCTTTACGCACGATCGTACTGGCCTGTACTTCGGCACCAGTTTCGGTGTTGTACGTAACAACGGTGATTTTTGCCACATTCTTACCTTCGGCGGTTTCAGAGGCATAGTAAACATCAACTGTCAGTTTTTCGCGTTTAACGGTCATTTCACTCTCCGTAGTGTCTTGATTATTTTTCTATTTTATAGCCGTAAGTATGTACTTACAATACAAAAAAGCCCCGTAAGGATGGCGGGGCTGTCGTACTGTCGACTAATTACCACTTGCACATTATCAGGCTATTGCCATCACTGATGCTCTCTGAATTTCTTGCTGGGCCACGCGGTTAACTTCCATCAAAGCCAGTTCGAGCTGATGTTCCGGCCACATTCTTTGAAATGCCACCCAGCCTTTTCCACGCTGGCGACGAACATTCATTACATAACGAGTAAAGGTGTTTTTATCGAAAGACACCGCTGTTTCACGGAACAGACGAATAGAGGTCCCATTGGCAACGATGTCCAGCAAAGTTAATTGAGCAACCAGTGCAGGCTTCTCTTTTCTCTTCTGGTCTTTGTCCAGACCAAGAACCAATGATTTTTTCATCACAACTCCGTAAACAACTTGTTTTCTCAATGGCGTAAATAATACCAGTAAGAAAACGGCTACAAAGCATATTGATCAGGCGCATGAGCGATATGCAGGTTCTTCCCTGCGGCTATAGAGAAATTAAGCCAGCAATGCTGGCTTTGGTTGGGGTTACTCGAATACTTCAAGAAACTCCTGAACGTCCCAATGCTGGACGAGGTGAAGATAGACCTTAGAAATCACGTCATTTTCGCTATCGCATGTGAAGTAGTACTTCTGGCTGCGGTTGTATGTGTCCACACAAAATTCGCTCATATCCATAAAGTCAGCATCTTCACCCATGTCGCAAATCATCAAAGCAGGTGCGTCATCACGAGTCATCAGCTCCAGCACCCATCTTGAATTGATCAGAGTGGAAGACCAACCTTCTAACTCATAAAACTGATCAAACTCTTTTTGAGTTAATTTCTTGATTTGGTTGATGTCGATATTTGTAAACATAAAGCAATCCTTAAACATGTTGTTTTCTGAATTGCGTAAACAATACCAGTAAGAAAACGGCCACAAAGTATATCGTTACGGTGTTGCGCTGCCCGGAGGTTAATAGCGACAAAAGCCACCGTGCTGGTGGCCTCACTCTTAATCTTCGTCGCCCGGGAACTCGCTGTGTACCGCGTCCACCAGCTCCCGCTTTTCATCTTCACTCAGCAGGTGCCAGATATCCTTCCCCTTGGGCGGTTCCCCTTCTGCCGGGACGAACGACCACAACTTGCGGTACAACTCCGGCCCCACTGCATCCAGACACTCAGCCAGGGAATCCACGCCCCACACCTCAACCGTCACAGGCATCTTAATCATCTCTTCATCCTCACTTCGTTTATATAACGTCTAAACATGTTGTTTACTTGTTGGTGTTATTATCGCAATAAGACAAAGGCGGAAAAGGATTTTATGTCGGGAAAGCCAGGCGGGTAGTGAGTATCCGGGAACGACACGGGAACCAGTATTTACGATATTCTGCTCTACGCGCGCCGCAGGGCTGGTGGGCAGAATTTTCTTCTCCCCGAAAACCTACTGAAATCGATTGTGACCCGCTGACTGTCTGGCACAATTACGCTGTAGCTGGGCATTCAGAGGGAATCCAGCGGTAAGCAAGTCCGCCTACGTGAGCGCCTCTCTTCTTCCCGCACATTACAGGTGGGTAGCCGCAACTCTCCCTCTCGCTATACCGGTACGCCGCCGTTCCTGAACCGGCATCGAGCCTTTTCCCGAAATCCACACAGGCAACTCAACCGTTTCCCTGAAAATCCCCAGCCGTTCCCCGAAGGCAACCCAGCCGTTTTTGTAGCGGGATGCAGCCTTTTCCCTGTATGGACCGAAGGCTGACCGTAGGGGTGTTACGGGGGATAAAATCAGGAGTTGAATAAATACGAAAAAGGAGGCGACACCCCTCCTTCCCTCCCCACTTATACATACCTGGCTTCTTCGCTATACATGTTGTGTTTTATCTGTCTCAACCTCTCTATAGGCGTTAATGCTCACTCCTTCCAGAATGTTCTATACGGCGACTATTTCTGTTGGTGAATTGGGTGTGTTGTTTTCTCTGTCGGTGTATGTGGTTTCGTTCGTTTTGCGGTGGTTCTTCTATGGGGTGTTCTCGTCGTTTTGGTGATTGTTCTTCTCCGTGTATGGAGTAATGGCAGGTGGGCGATTCCTTTCGTTGTTGTGTTTGAGTTGTTTGTCTGGAGTGTGTGAAAGGCTTTTGTAGTTATTCGTGTATTGGGTAATGGCGTTTCCCGTGATTGTTCTGTTTCGTGTCTTTTGGGATTGAGAGAAACCTTGCGGTTACAGGCTTCGTTGGGGTTTCAGTGATTCTGGTGTTTCTTCGCTGTTTGGGGAATGGCGTGTCGTGGGTATCGCGCGTATGAATGTTTTCGGATTGCCTGTGAAAGTTAGGTTGGTTGTCCGGTAGCCTGGGAAGAAGAGGTGGGTCTTTTCGGTAGCCTGCCATAAAGAGGTTGGTTGTTTTTGGTAATGGCATATGTGTTATTTAGTTGTTTTGTTATACCTGAAAATAAGTTGTTTATATGGTTGTGTAACGCAACGGGAGCGATTTTGAGCGTGTGTTTTTGTTGGTAGTGTGTTTGGTCGTCTGCGGTGAAAATTGGACGCTGTGGCGCTGTCTGCTGCGTAGAATTACGGGTATAAGCAGTGATGTGTGAAAACGTCAATTTTTTAGACCAAATCGGGTGAAAGCGTTGATGTTTCGTTGATCTGTTATTCAGTTGTTTTCTTGATTGTATAAACAACCATAACTTATTGATATTTAAGGATATGATTGCGGGTATGGAAGGGGAGTAGTGGCGATCAACGGATTCTTATAGAAAAGAATCAAATTGTGACCGCCATTATCAACTGATTGATTTGTTTACTTGTGTAGTCAGTTCTCGAAATGAATAGGGTCAACGTAATGCCGCTCACCGCTTTTACCATTACACAGCACTGTAACTTTCGCCTTTTCACTCCAGGCTGAGTATAGAAAGTTCCCATCAGGTTGAACATGGTAACGAGAGAAGTAAACATCGCCGACTGAGGCGTCGAACATGTTCCTATCTTTTTCACTTTGGGCAAGCGAGATGGATATCACCGAATTCCCATTTGGGGAAACGATTTTAAATTTATTCCCTATATCCATAACAATATTGTAACCAGGTAATTGCTTGTGTGTTTCCGGATCTATTTTCATGCATCGTGGGTACACGATAGTGTTAGGCTCTTCAACTGGCGTGGCATTAGCAGAAAGCACAAAAAATATTAGTGCCAATGGTGCATATTTCATTTATCCCTCACAATTTCCAATTTTCCAGACCATCTTCTATTTCAGCGTCAGGGTGGAATTGTACCGCATCAAATCCTACATCGAGCACCTTTCGAATGTTCTTGATGGTTTGCTATGTGACACCGTAATCACGCAGCTTTTCTTCCCTCCCCTGACTCCCCCATACTCCGTTTCTGTACCCAATTGAGTCCGAGATCGTATGGTGCTCGAAACAGATATTTGGTAGACACTCAGAGTCATGCTGTGTAACGAGGGTAGGGCTACTAACTGTCGTCTTATACAATTTGGTGAGTTTCAGCATTTTACCACCCCGTTCGGAAACAACTCATTCGCCGTAGTTGATATAACCTCCCAATTAACGCCGACATCAGCGTTATGGCATTGTCTGATTTTTTGCATCACCTGTACGCATTGTTCATCAGTGAGATCTGTCCTTACTTCAGCAATATCTTCTTTGTGCCACATAACCATGAGTAAGGGTTCGTCTTCTGGATAGTTTTTCAGTTTCTCGATGATTTCTTTTGCTGTTCCAAACATCTTCATCTCCTAAATAATTTGTTTTCTTATGTGGCTTATTATCTCAATCAACAAAAGGTAGAAAACAAATTGTTTTAGGGCTTGTGTAAATTAGGAGGGATTGTGTCTATATGAAAATGCCCAGCGTGTTGCCGGGCATTGTGAAGAATGGTTGTTTAGTTACTTAACTTGGTGGCCTGGTTTAGCACCGGCATCCGGGCTTAGCAGGAAAATATCTTTCCCGCCAGGACCGGCAGCCATCACCATGCCTTCGGAGATGCCAAAGCGCATTTTACGCGGAGCCAGGTTAGCCACCATAATGGTGTGACGACCAATCAGTGCCTGTGGGTCTGGATAAGCAGAACGGATGCCTGAGAAGACATTACGCTTTTCACCACCGAGATCCAGTGTCAGACGCAGCAGTTTGTCAGAACCTTCTACAAACTCTGCATTTTCAATCAGCGCCACGCGCAGGTCAACTTTGGCGAAGTCGTCAAAGGTGATAGTTTCCTGAATCGGGTCGTCAGCCAGTGGGCCAGTTACCGGTACGGCTGTGGCTTTCACTTCTTCTTTGGATGCTTCCACCAGTGCTTCAACCTGCTTCATATCGATGCGGTTATACAGTGCCTTGAACGGATTCACTTTATGGCCCAGCAGCGGTTGCTGGATACCATCCCAGGTCAGTTCCGTATTGAGGAATGCTTCCGCACGTTCAGTCAGTTTCGGCAGTACCGGTTTCAGGTACGTCATCAGCACGCGGAACAGGTTAATGCCCATAGAGCAAATCGCTTGCAGATCGGCATCGCGGCCTTCCTGCTTCGCCACCACCCACGGAGCCTGTTCATCGACATAGCGGTTAGCCAGGTCAGCCAATGCCATGATTTCACGAATCGCTTTACCAAATTCGCGGCTTTCCCATGCTTCACCAATCACTTCAGCGGCATCAGTAAAGGTTTTGTACAGTTGCGGGTCAGCCAGTTCGCCTGCCAGCACACCGTCAAAACGCTTATTGATAAAGCCCGCGTTACGGGACGCCAGATTCACCACTTTGTTCACGATATCGGCATTCACGCGCTGAACGAAATCCTCCAGGTTGAGATCGATATCATCAATGCGCGAAGAGAGTTTCGCAGTGTAGTAGTAACGCAGGCTGTCAGCGTCAAAATGATTCAGCCAGGTGCTGGCTTTAATAAAGGTGCCGCGAGACTTGGACATCTTCGCACCGTTCACCGTCACATAGCCATGAACAAACAGGTTGGTCGGCTTGCGGAAGTTGCTGCCTTCCAGCATGGCAGGCCAGAACAGGCTGTGGAAGTAAACGATATCTTTACCGATGAAGTGGTACAGCTCGGCGGTGGAGTCTTTCTTCCAGTATTCGTCGAAGCTGGTAGTGTCGCCGCGTTTGTCGCACAGATTCTTGAAGGAACCCATGTAGCCAATCGGCGCGTCCAGCCAGACGTAGAAATATTTGCCCGGCGCGTTCGGAATTTCAAAACCGAAGTAAGGCGCATCGCGGGAGATATCCCACTGTTGCAGGCCGGATTCAAACCATTCCTGCATTTTGTTCGCCACCTGCTCCTGCAACGCGCCGCTGCGGGTCCATGCCTGCAACATTTCGCTGAAAGAGGGCAGATCAAAGAAGAAGTGTTCGGAATCACGCATTACCGGGGTAGCGCCAGAAACCACCGATTTCGGCTCGATCAATTCAGTCGGGCTATATGTTGCGCCGCAGACTTCACAGTTATCGCCGTATTGATCTGGCGCTTTACATTTCGGGCAGGTGCCTTTCACAAAACGATCCGGCAGGAACATGCCTTTTTCCGGGTCGTACAACTGAGAGATAGTGCGGTTTTTAATAAAACCGTTCTCTTTCAGGCGAGTATAGATAAGTTCTGACAACTGGCGGTTCTCTTCGCTGTGCGTCGAGTGATAGTTGTCATAGCTGATGTTAAAGCCTGCGAAATCAGTCTGGTGTTCCTGACTCATTTCGCCAATCATCTGCTCCGGTGTGATACCAAGCTGCTGTGCTTTCAGCATGATTGGCGTACCGTGGGCATCGTCGGCACAGATGAAATTAACCTCGTGGCCGCGCATTCGCTGGTAACGAACCCAGACATCAGCCTGGATGTGCTCCAGCATATGGCCGAGGTGGATTGAGCCGTTAGCGTACGGCAGCGCGCACGTCACCAGAATTTTCTTCGCGACTTGGGTCATAGTAGGCATTACTTCTTTGTAGTGAAAAGGGGCTTGATAGTAACAAAATGGCCTTATGTCTGCCATGTGATAACAGCATTTCTCATAAATGATTAAATGTCGTAGCTGGAGTACACTACAAGGCGACAATTGCGCAAATTAAAATAAAGGAGACGGGATGAGCGAGTCCAAATCGCCGGATGCCCTAAGAGCAATGGTAGCCGGTACGTTGGCTAATTTTCAGCACCCAACCCTGAAACACAACCTGACTACGCTTAAAGCGTTACACCATGTTGCGTTGATGGATGACACACTGCATGTCGAACTAATCATGCCTTTCGTGTGGAATAAGCCTTTTGAAGACCTGAAAGAGCAATGTAGTGGTGATCTGCTCCGTATCACTGGCGCAAAGGCTATCGACTGGAAGCTGTCGTACAATATTGCCACGCTTAAGCGCGTCAAAAACCAACCAGGCATTAATGGCGTTAAGAACATTATCGCCGTCAGCTCAGGCAAGGGCGGCGTGGGTAAATCCTCCACAGCGGTAAACCTGGCACTGGCTTTGGCTGCTGAAGGTGCGAAAGTTGGTATTTTGGATGCCGATATCTATGGTCCATCAATTCCAACCATGCTGGGCGCGGAAAACCAACGTCCAACCTCACCGGACGGTACTCACATGTCACCTATCATGTCTCATGGCCTGGCAACCAACTCTATTGGTTATCTGGTCACCGACGACAATGCAATGGTGTGGCGTGGACCGATGGCCAGCAAGGCGCTGATGCAGATGTTGCAGGAAACACTGTGGCCTGATCTGGACTATCTCGTTCTCGATATGCCACCGGGCACTGGTGATATTCAATTGACGCTGGCGCAGAACATTCCTGTAACTGGTGCGGTTGTGGTAACTACGCCGCAAGACATCGCGCTGATCGATGCGAAGAAAGGCATTGTGATGTTCGAAAAAGTCGAAGTGCCGGTACTGGGTATCGTCGAAAACATGAGTGTGCATATTTGCAGTAACTGCGGTCATCACGAACCAATTTTTGGCACCGGTGGCGCACAGAAACTGGCCGAGAAATACAACACGCAGTTGTTAGGCCAAATGCCACTTCATATCTCTCTTCGTGAAGATCTGGATAACGGAACACCAACCGTTATTAGTCGTCCAGATAGCGAATTTACGGCTATTTATCGTGACCTCGCAGATCGCGTTGCTGCCCAAATGTATTGGCAAGGTGAAGTAATACCTGGCGAAATCGCATTCCGCGCAGTGTGATAAAAAGGCGGTGCAATGCACCGCCTAATCAGTTCTCCTACATCACGGGACAATCATCAAACTCGCCACTTCTTACGTCGTTGATAATGTGAGTGATCACACCAAACACGGCATTGCTGCCCGTGCATCCATCGTCATCCTTTGGCAATGCTTCCTTCTTACCGGTTCTTAAATCCTCCAGATGCTGACGTGGATACTTCCGGTATCTTTTTACGCGATATTCCTCATCCCGAGCACATACAAGAAGAGATCCATCAACAGGAGTGAGTGAGGAATCGACCACCAGCAATGCACCCAGCAATATTCCCTCACGATGATGGCTATCCGCCACAGAAGAAGGGAAGCCCATAGCATTTTACCTTATGCATACAGAACAAGCTCAATGTATGCAACAGCGCAATGTCTGGCGGGTAAAAAAAGACCTTCTTTCCGAAATCCAAGATAGGGAGATCGAATTCGTTAATGAGAAATGTAGTACACATGATTGACCACCTCCAGAGGAGGTGGCCGTTACTAATTTATTTAACTACTTTGTTCCTTTCTCTACATCAGCCTTTTTGGCATGAATAGTCACTGTTTTTGACTCAGTTTCGTACCCTCCATATGTAAGGGCAGTGAATTTCAGTTTATAAACCCCCTCAACAGTGGTACTGAATGTACGAGAACTTTTGCCACTAATGAAATGGGTTATTTTAGCAGGAAGAATTTTGTACATATCATCACTCACCCCTTCCGGCGCCTCAACGTCAACCCAAACAGTCCCACCAACGGTATTGTCTCCTTCCATTAAAGTAAGGTTGATCGTTGCAGTTGTGTTCCCATCAGCCACCAGTTCAGTTACATCAGGAGATACTGTAAGAACCGCATTTTTTTCATCTGCAACGAATTTAGCTTCGGCAGTTTTCGTCGATACCTGACTGTTGGTCCGATTAACTGTTGCTGTTAATACATATGTATTGGCTTTCGTTGTGGTAGCAGTGAAAACAGCAATCCCCTGCTCATCGGTTGTTACCTCCCCATTCGGAGACAGGTTTAACCCCTCTGGACTTGCACTCAAGGTTACCTCACTCCCTCTCAGGAGGTTGTTATTGGCGTCAACAACCTTGATTCTGTAGGTTTGTTTAGCCTTCCCGTCTGCTAAAGCATAGTTATTTGCTACCGCAATGTCGGCAATGGTTGCTGTAGCTTTATCAGCCACAAACTCGATACTCTGCGTCGTCGAAGGCTGATTATCTCTTGCTGTAGCTGTGATTTCGTACGTTCCGGCAATCACGGAAACCACCTGCAGTTCAGCTTCCCCACGATCATTGGTTTTAATCCAGACATTATCACCAGTAATCGGTTTAACCCCTCTGGGTAAATTAAAGGTAACCAATGTTCCAGGAACCAAGTTGCCGTTTTGATCCTTAACAATCGCCGTCAACGTAAAGGCATCTGCTCCATTTGCCGCTTTAGGATTGTTGGTATCAACCTGTAGACTTGCATGTCCGGTCCCTGCATCCGCATTGAATTTCACTGTCACTGACTTCTGATTGCCATTTACAGAAAACGTAATATTGCGCTCTCCGGCAACAGTTGACATCAGCTCTATATCAGCTTTACCCGCCGCATTGGTTGTTACAGTATTGCCCGTCTTGCTGGTTACACCTTCAGGCAAAGTCAGCGTAACATTTTGCCCCTGTAACGGGTTGCCATAGGAGTCCACAACGGTCAGTGTTACCTTGTTAGCTGACTGTCCATTCGCCAGTTGGTTATCCACCTCGACTGAAATGTCGTTGATATTTGCTTCGGTGGTATTACCCACAACCTCCAGCAGTAAAGGTTTTGAAGCAGCATCTCTGCCGTCTACCCTTGGCCAGATGACTAACTGCCCCGCAGCAGAACCTAAAGTTAATGTAGTAACATAGGTGCCATCGCTCTGCTCTTTCCATTCGCCTACCGAAGGTTTTTCTGTTCCAGCATTGGCTACACCACTAAATTCTGGTGTCTCAGGTTTCAGGCCACTAATAGGATTACCCTTCGCATCCTTCGCCGTATATGTCAGTTTGGTCGTTGTTTTGACTATTGGCGTTCCATTATCCGCAACAAGCGTGGAATTAGTTAATGATATATCCCGGGCGATAACGGTCAAAATCGCTGCTTCTGAGGCGGCGGGCTGACCATTTATAAGCGGCATAATGCTAATCTCACCCGTTTTTACACCAGCGGTAAGCGTAGCAATATAGGTGCCGCCGTTTTCCTCAGCCCAATTTGAAATGTTCGCCCCTTCAGCTGCGGCCCCCGTCAGAGTTGCCGATAGAGAAAGACCGCTGATTGCATTACCATGTGCATCTTTTGCTACCAGCGTCACTATCGTGCTGTCTCCTGCTTTCACTTTATCTGAAGCAACAGAAACCTTCGACTGACCTGAAGATAAAGCGTCAGCCACAACGATAACTTTAGCTGCATTAGCCGCCGCATCCTGTCCATTGAGTTTCGGCATAACAACTAATTCGCCCACCGTAGTACCCAGAGAAATCTGCGCGGTCCATGTTCCATCACCATTATCCGTCCAGCCTGAGACTGAAGAACCCGCAGCGGCTGCACCTGATAATGACGGCGCTTCTGGGGTGATGCCTGTTACTGGGTTGTTATAAGCATCTTTTGCTGACCAGATTGCCGTAAGCGTACCACCAACCACCGGTTTATCAGGATTCAGAGTGATGGACGAATGTGCTGCATCAAGCGGCCCGGCAACAAACTTCAGCGTTTGTTGCAATGTGCCCAACTGATACTGATCACTAAAGGCACGCACAACAATGTTTCCGGCACGGGTCGAAGAAACCGTGGCGCTATAGACCCCCGGCTTTATCTCCGAAATGCTGCCAATGGTAACACCGCTGTTGTCCTGTGGAACAAAGCGCAAACGGCTGGCTTCTCCCTCCACCGGGTTGCCATCGGTATCCACCGCAGTAAGCGTCAACGTGTAAGATTTCTGACCATCGGCAATCACATCACCTGACGTCTCATTCACACTCAGAGTCGATTTTGTCACATCCATCATAGTGGTACGCAGTTCAGCCGTGACGGTTTTGCTCATGCCATCAACGCTCACAGTAATGGTTGCTTCACCTGATTGCGTACCGGTGGTGAAGACAGACTTGTACACTCCGGCTTCTGTTTCGGTGATCTCACCCAGTGTTGGCTGTGCCTGTGATTTAGCGGACTTAAAGGCCCGCGTTACGATGTTTCCGGCAGGTTTAAACGTCAGTTCAGTTTTGATCTGATCTTTCATTCCCGTGATTGGCTGTCCCTCGGCGTCTCGCAGAGACAGAACCAGCGGCTTTTGCGCACTCCCGTTAGCAAGCATTTGGATACGGCTCTGGCCATCAAGCGTTAACGTAGTACGATCGGCGCTCATACCTGCTCCGGTAATGACCACCGCAGTCTGCACACGTTTCGAGGCATTGCCTTTGTTATCGTATGCAACCGCAGAGATCGCGTAATAATTGTCTTTGCCTGCACGATAAGCCGGGAGCGTTACTTGCCACTGGTTACCCTGACCGGTAATTTTACCGCCTGCGGCCAGCAAAGACGGTGCTTCCCATTGCACATTTTTCAGGCCGTGAGTTGCTTTGCTGACCACGAGGCCAAGAGACACCGTCTGCCCGCCCTTACCTTCAATACGGTCTGGCAAGGCAATACGGATCACCTCAGCTTTGCGATACTCAAGAACTATATTGTTATTACGTTCAACCAGATCATATCGGCTGCCTGCCAGTACCCGACGCTCGCGAATGCTGTCTGTATCGAGTTGTTTCTCCAGAGGCTCGCCAATCCGGTAGTTAACTTCCAGGCCAAAGCGAGTGTCATTCTGACCGCTCTTGCCCTGTTTGTGCTCTGCACTCAGTGTCAGAAGAGGCACTGGCGTGTAATTCACTTCAGCGGTAATCGCATGTGGATCTTTCTGGCGTTTATCTTTACCAAACAGCCCAACTTCATCGCCATAATACTGTTCATACATCAGGCTTGCGCCAAGCTGCGGCCAGGCAGGTAAATAACCCTCAGCACGAATATCCCAGCCATTCGCCGGGCGTTCCTGATAATCCTCAACATCCGGTGATTTTTTCCAGCCAGAAGCCCGGATATAACCATTGGCGCTCAGCTTAAGATAATCACGCCAGTATTCCGTACCAATACCAATGCGGGTATGACTACGAGATAAATCATGGTCAATAAAGGTATTCACCCCCGCCATCCAGTCATTACCTGAAAAATGACGCCAGCCAAAACCAATATTTGACTGAGTGCGATCGTCAGTGCGATGTATTGCCCCCTGAGTGAACAGCATATTTGTCGGCGTGTCATATATCGGATAAAGCATTTCCAGCGAAGAATCCTTCAGCGAGAAATCTTTATCGGCATTCAGTTTGACGCGCGCGGTGCCATATTTCCCGAGCCACTCCTGGATTTCCTGGGTGGCCTTAGCCGTAGCCATTCCGGTAACAAAGTTGCGAGTCGTATCGCTATCCGGCTGACTGCTTAAAAATTTACCGGCATTCGCGGCAACCGACGCGATATTTTTTTCTGTATTATTGTCAGTAGCAACCGCAGTATTTTCCGTACTTAGACGTGGCAAAGCCGCATTATGCGCTTGAGCTGTCATTGACGGTGTAAAAGTGACAGCTAATGGGAAAAGAACCTGAACAGAGATGTTTGCCCATGCCACACATCTAGCCAAGGCGGAATAGCGGAAACGTTGTTGTTTATAGGTTTTATTTAAACGTAACATTGACATAATTTCTTAATGAACGAGTTAACGAACATTTGCAACTGCGAGTAAAAGCATTTGCTTCCAGAAATATTTAGATTGGAGTGTCTATGCCCCCAACAGGGCCGCGAATGCTATCACAAACGAAAAAGTGCAACAACACATGAATTAACTGAGATTTAATGATTGTTAGGCACCTATAACCAAAATGTTGCAACAACTTAAAATCAATGTTACTTGATAATGTATCCCAAATAACAGGAGGAGCTATTTCAGTACATGAGAGGATGATTATTCTAACAACATGGGAAGTAAAACATTTTTATTATTACATGATCCATAAATTAGAAATAAATGACCTAAGTCGTGAATAAGGCCTTTTAAGAAATAAAGTCAGCTCTATATCCAAAAAATAACTTTGAGATAATGAACACTATATCACATACCACATCAATTAATAACAACCTTCTACTTATATAACTTAGAAGTTGGTAGTTATTTATATAAATGCATTATAGTTTGCAAGTGTTTTTAAATGTTCATTTAACGATACTCATGATTTCTAATCAAAATTATTCAGTGCTTTTTTATTTATCATCTCGAACATTTTTAGTTCATCGTCAGATAATCCCTCCCAAACTTTCTTCATGATTATATTTTGCACACGTATCATTCTTTGTATAAATAAAACTCCATCTGATGTTAAACATAAATTTTTACCTCGGCGATCGAGTTCATTATCAACACGTTTGATAAGGTTTTGCTTTTCTAAGATATCTGTAATTCGCGTTATATTTGTTTTAGAAACCTGCAACAGGTTACTAATTTCAGATGGGGATAAACAATGACCATCAGTAAAATATAATAATGATAATGCCATAAACATGGTATTGTTTATTTTATGCTTCTCTAGCGCATCTGATATGACGTCCTGCATTTTATTGCTAATCCGGATACATAATTGCATTAGCAAATGCTCCTGAACAGGATAATCTGTCTCTTTATTTTTTTGATAATCAAGTATTTTTTCTAGAAAAAGCACGTTTTTCATTGTTGTATCCGGTATTGAATAATCATCTCATAAAAACCATGTAGCCTGTGTGTGATATCTATGTCCCAATGAAACTGGTAAAATAAAGTATAGCAGTTCAAGATTCCTTGCGCCACCTGAATTTTCTACAGATAATGCAAAACACATAGCAGTAAAACCTTTCGTTTATAAATTTTATTTTTTCCTATAAACATATAGTTCTCCATGCGCTTTCTTTCTGTCTCGGTGTATTCCCATTTCTTTTTCTATTCGTATCGTAGCTTTACGTAACTCTTTTGATGTGCTAACATCTTTGGCTGCAATGTTTTTTGGCACCGCCTGCTTCATGCAGCGGCGTATTTGTTCTCTAACATATATTCGTTGGTCTACCTGTCCTTCCTGTCGATAATCCATCAGTACTTCCTGCCAGCGAACAGCAGCCCTGCGCCATAGTCCTCTTTGCTCAAGATCTTCGGCCTTCTTGTCTCTAACCATTTCCCCTCCAAACAAACGTATGCTACAGATTAACTACCTAAAAATTGAGTTTAACACTAACTCATGTAATTAATACTAATGCAAGAAAATATTCACTAATATTTTTATCTTTTAGTTATAAACTAAATTTACATGTGGCTGTTTTGCAAAATGTAGACTTCCTATATTTTTTATGAAATGATTAGGAAAATAAATTTATTTTATAGCCTTAACACTATGGTCAATACATTTCTTAACACCCAATGCCATCACGAATGAACTAAGGAAAAGCGGAATGGCCTTTGACGTTAAAATGCTCTAACTGGAGGTTGTTCATGTGTTTTTCTCTTATCGTTTAGTTACTACATTCTTACACAAACCAAGTAAGTGTTTACCTATCATTTAACGCGTTTGAAAACGTATACGCTGACTGTGATCCCTGTGTCTTCAAACTCGTTGGTAAACGACTTCCCTCTGGCATAAACGTAATTATCCATCGTCATCCAGTCCAGTATTGGCGCAGTGCCCGGCAATACTGCTACAAGACGCCCGCCGACTTTCAGATGCCCCAGCGCAGCCAGCGTGTGCTCTCTATGACGACCAAGCGAGTACGGCGGGTTCATAACGATTTTGTCGAACTGATAACCTGCGTTGTCCTCAGACCACTTTATGAAGTCGCAGCAAATCGTGTTCGTATACCCTTTTCCACGCAGGATATCAGCAAAGAGAGGTGCGATTTCTATGCAGGTAACATCTTCCAGATCGGCGTTAATATAGGCCAGAAGATCCCCACGTCCGGCTTGAGGCTCCAACAGCTTCTCACCAGGCTTCAATTCAGTGGCTCTTGCAACGTACTCAGCAATCAAGCGTGGGGTAGGGTAGAACTGGTGTGATTTTGTATCCGGTATTAAACCGGTAGCCACAATCGTATTTAGCGTATGGCCGATGTCATACGGGAACTGCCAGTGCTTTTTCTCCTGCACGCCGCCAATGAAGCTCAGTGTGCGCTCAAGCTCTTCCACCTGCGACTTCTGGAGAGCTGAATCAGAGAAGTACCATACTCCTTTGTCTTTGCTCAATCGCCCGTCACGAAGCGCAGTGCGAACCGGGACGGAGATCGTCTTCTGGATTAGCCCGAACTGCTTTGGTGCCCGTGTTTTTTGGCGCTCTGCGGCATGGCGCGGGGATTGCTGCAGGCATACTGTAAGCCAGCACCTCATTCAACTTCCAGGCCACGTCAGGATGTATTTCAAAGTGAACGTTGCCGTTCTTGAACATCTTCACGCGCATCAGATTTCCATCGACGTTCATCCAGTCACCGGTCTGGCAGTCGTTTGCCCGATACGCAGCTGATAGCACCTCAGCAGTGCGGTTGATGGTAATAAATTCTTTGTGCGCGAAGAAATGAAGCAAAACACGCAGATCGTCGATATAGTCCTCTTTGCGATAGTTCACACTAACGCTGTCCCGCCAGAAATCAGAAATGCAGTCAGCGATTATCAGACGCTCGCTGAAACCGTTCGTCTTATTTGTCTTGTGCGCAGGACTCAGCGCCTTAAACAAGCCATACACGCGCTCGGAGAGATATTTGTGCCTGTCATTCAGCAAATTAAGCATCGTTGGTATGACCGTTTCTGCTTTGAACTCCGGTACACCAACGAACTCTTTAACCTTCATCTGATAGCCGGTTCTGTCAGTTTTGATGACTTCCTGCTTGCCCTCGATAAATTGCTCACGCCACTCGTCGCGACGGGAAGCTGGCATGATCAGCAAAACGTTAGTCATATCCGTGACCTTCCTCCAGTACTCGGCCCAAATATTCTGTTTCACCCATTCCAGATCGACTTTATCCAACCAACCTCGATTTAAACGCGAGCGATCTTCATCTGGTCGATGGTTTAGTCTCAGCAGGCGATTAATCATGTTGTGGCGTTCGTCGCCATAAACGAAGTCGTGTACCTGATACATGAAGTCGATCTCTTTCTCGCACTCGGCCACGATTTCGTGGATGACATTCATTTCCTGACGATAGTCGATAGCCGTGTTTGAGCTGGCATCGTCGATGATGGAAAGGGCTGTATTCATAATTGCACCATTAAGAAAAGATTTGTTTAATAGTGCAATTATTTCAAAAATGAAAAGGTACTAAATAGAAATTAACAGGCAATCCTTTAAATAAAGGTATTTGCTAATCATACTTTGAGGTATTTATAACCAGGATTTTGTTTGTATAAATCTTCTTAATATCCCATGTGACGTTACCGGAATACCATTGACCGTTATATACTTGGTTTCCAGTTGCACCGGTCATAGTTATATAGACAGGTCTGTCGTAATCGGTTCGTCTAAAGTTATAAACCCCAACCATAGCAGGCATTACCGCACACGGATACCCCATATCTATTGTAAATTGAGGGTCAGAAATAGTGATAAGTTTCGCATCAAGGGGCATCATCTCACCGTGATACACCATTGCGCCTGCGCTGTTATACATGGCAATGCCATAGCCAGAATGTGGTAACACCATATCAGAAAAAGCATAAACTGTTATTGTTCCGGGGCTACCATTTACCTGATGCAATCTGAGAGCATTGTATCCGTTACTATGTTCATGAATAAACATCATGTTCGCCTTATTACTGCTTTTTATGAAGAAAAAGCATGATTTGTTTGATGGGATTGATGTTTTAAAAACAGAACCTTTAGATGCAGACATTGTCCCTTTATTAATCAGATTTTGCGGAGTAAATTCAGGACTCATCCACAAACTTCCATCTGATTGAGTAATTGACATCCCGAACATAATTATCCCCAGTATGTGTATATGTAAGAACCAAGCCCCGTATATAAATTTGACCAACTAACCGTATTTCCATTAATAGTAACATTTGGAACAGGTAAATTGATGTAGTTGTCGTTGTTAAGAGGCATTAATGACCACACGGCATGTAGTGATTTACCCGGTGGCGGATTAGAGTACGTCTTAGAGCCTGATGATGCCGTAAACCGATCAAGAAAAAAAATAGGTGTAAGGAAGCCAGTAACGTTAATTCCTTTATTGTTGTAAATCCCTGTACCGTATGCCATTTTTCATCCTTGTTTTTATCAACATAATATGGCCGATCATGCGGCCATATCAGATCAATTAGAGCTTTGAAAGGCTTTGTGTGGCTGTGTTGCGAGGTTATGTCGATGGCTTAACTCACGCATCATGTCTTCAAGGCGACTCTTTGTGTCGTCGAGCTGGTCGGCCATTGCTCCCAAAAGCTGACGAACGGCCATTGGATCGTCACTGTTTAGTGACGGCATTTTATAACCCGCCTTAGAAGACATCAGATTGAATGCAGACATCAACATTGTTAGAGAAAACTTAAGTCCGGCAATTTCACGATCTTTGCTGGCAATAATCGTCTCACTTTTGTTACCGTCATGAGTTCCTTGAGTCTCGCTCACCATATCCAAAGTCGCTTGCAACTTATCAGCTCTCTCTTTTTCAGCAAGGTAATGAACGCCGAAATGATGTGCTAAAGCTACAACCTGAGTTGGTTCTTCAAAGGTGGAATTAAAATTAAGTACTGTAAACAGTCTCTCAAATATGGAAACGTCTTCTGTTCCCCGAACAATGCCTAACATTTTGACAAGTTCATTAGCATCCATTTCTTCGAATAGGGCGTTTTGTTCATCAGCTATTGCTTTGCATTTCTCGCACATGTGTTTTCCTTAATGCTTAAACAAGTTGTTTTCTTATGTGCTTTATTGTGATGTGGCATATAAGGGGAGCAAGCTAAACGTAAAGGTGCAAACTCTCTATTTTGGTCAACGAAACACAAGGGCCATTTGGCCCTTGTCATTAACACGTTGCTTTACGGACTAGCGGATAGGCGAAGTAGATCGCCAAACCAATGAGGACGCCATCAGAAATGACAGACATCATCTTTCCCGTGAAATCAACCAACACCGCCATCACCAGAAGAGCAATGACGGTCACAAGCCGGAATCTCTCAAGCATTAGAGATAAGCATCCAGTGACAACTGAAGCGCCTGGGCGATCTTTTTCAGCGCCTGCTCTTCTTGTTCACCAATGCCGTCCTGGTCGGCAATATCAAGGCACAGACACAGAACATCGACCGCCTCTGGAGTGCCCGCAATATCAGCCAGCTCACGCATAGCCTGTGCATTAGCGGAACGAGGGGACGCTTCGTAACGAGCACGGATATTGGCGCTCATTTGGGCAATTTCACCAGCAAACGGAGAAAACGCAGGCAGAGCTGCAATTGTTTTCTCAAGAATGGCAATTTCTTTTGCGTCACATGTGCCGTCGGCATAGGAGATCATGTACGCGCCCCACACGGTGGCCTCAACCGCATCACGGTTCTCCATTTTTTTGACTTCAATAACAGCTTTACGAGTTTTCTTTTTGAAGAAACCTAACATGTGTTTTCCTTTTATTATTTGTCAAAACAAGTTGTTTTCTAGTTTCATATATTGCTTGCGCAAAGATGGTCAATGCATATGCACTAACAACCGTCAGAAATAACCAAGTACCGAACCGACTGGAAAAATAAAAATCCCAACTACACGAGCCAAGGTCATGCCAGCCTGAAACTGGAGATCGCCAGAGCAAACAAGTTTTATAATGTTCGATACCCAACCGGCGGCCATGAGGGCCAGAATTGCCAGCCAAATTTTTCCAAAGTGATTTGAAAACCAGTTCATACAACCGCCTTAGTCACAGCATGATCCTGAGTAACTGGATGAACTTGAGGTATCGCATCCACCGCCATCCCATCCAGAGTGACAGGACGCTCCACTGGAGTGGTGGTAATTGTCGTCGACGAAGGTGTGGTGATGGATGAATCCGGCATCAAAAGGCTCTGACCGGCTGGAACGGCTACCGTCGCCAGTGAAACTATAATGAGAACGTAGGCCATTGGTTTCAGCCTCTTTCTTTGAAAATTTTCCATCCGAACGGTCCTTGTTGTTTTTCTCCTTCACTAAAGGCCGTGCATTTTTCGCTTCACATGAAGAACTGGAGGTTACAATCGCCCCCACGTTCGCAACAACTGACGCTTGCTTATCTAAACGTGCCTTCAGCACCAGAACGGTAGTTTCCAATTCATCAAGACGTGACAGAAGGCGACCGCTAAATAATTCGGCCAAAATTTGACGTAAAGAACGAGGGCGTTTAGTTGCAGGAGTTAAAAAAAATTGACGTGCCATGTGGACTCCATCCAGTGTCAGAAAGAGTTGCGGCTGGCGATTGCCAGCCGCCTTTCTCGTTCCATCCTGGAACTGTGTCTTACCGACACATTGTCATCCTGACGCCGATAAGATACATGATTTAACATAATAGGTAAACACTTACTTACTGATTATTGTAAACAAAACCAATATCTTTCTTGTGAGGCGTATCTGCTGCGGAAAAAGCTGCGATCTTCGCCAGTCGATCACAGATTTCATTTTCACGATGCCCGGCGTGGCCTTTAACCCACTTCCAGCGAACATTATGTCGACTGGCAGCCTCATCCAGACGCTTCCACAGATCAACATTCTTTACTGGTTTTTTATCAGAAGTCATCCATCCATTACGTTTCCACCATTTCATCCACTGTGTCATGCCGTTTTTCAGATACTGGCTATCAGAGTGCAAAATAACGTTGCATGGATATTTCAAACGCTCCAGCCCGATAAGTGCCCCCATCATCTCCATGCGGTTATTGGTGGTGCTATGAAAACCATCTGAGAACTCGCGTTCCTCTCCACGATACTGGAGAACGATACCGTAACCGCCTGGGCCACCCGGATTTTTAAGGCAAGAGCCATCACTGAAGATTTTCACGGTTTTAAGCTGGGGATTGAACTCTACGACAGGCGTTGTGGGATTGGTGCGGGGAGAATTTTTGTTTTTGGCTTTTTTGCGAGTTTTTTCTTGCGATCGGGCTGGTGTCTTCGTCGTCATATAAACTCCTGAATCAAGCGCCGCGCCGATTTTTTTCCTCGCGCGTGCGCACACGCGTGCGTGTTAATAATTATTAAAATAAACAAATTACTTCCCAGAACAGGTTTTTATAAACCTGAACTGAACGAACGAAGTGAGTGAAGTTCACCTCGAACGAAGTGAGAGGTTGTCTTTTCAGGTAATACTCTCCCAGGGAGGTGAGTATAAAAATCCCTCACCAACCTGGTCGTTTCATAACCTGAAAAGTTATGGCCTAAGTCTACTGCCAGCTTAGACTTGGGAAGTTATGGATGACAGCACCCCAGAACCGAGATCTTCCCACACTTTATGAAGGGGAGTACTGGATTCAACCTCTCGAAACACCCCAGACTCGACAATCATAAAGTGACCCTTGTCTCCGCTCACTTTGGTTCCCCCTTCCCCGACACCTAAACGGCACCGGTTCTACGCTGGTAGTGAGCTTTTTTAAACCTGACGCCAGTGACGCTTACCCCCACCCATCAGGTCGAGTCTCCAGTCTACGACTGGAAACTATCAGATCTTAGCACTTACAATTCATTTTATGAATAGTTTGTACTTATCTATCATTTCGATTGATTATTTTCTCGACCATGTAGTTGAACATTCAAGGCAAACACCTCGTTGATCAACTCACCTAAAAGCTGTTCAACAAGTTCGCGATGCTCCCCAAGATGCAAGCACTTAATTGCCCATTCGTACAAGTTGAAAGCCTGCTCGCGGTCTTTCATCATTTCACGAGCCTTAGCCAGAAAATCGCTCTCTACGAGCGCAACAACATTGGTCGGGTATGGCATGTTAGTTTTCCTTAAAGTGGTTCATAAAATCGATTTTAAAGCGTCTGGGAAGGGGTTCTAGTGGATTCTGTAGTGATGTTCAGGTCTGGAGTCTCTGATACAAAACAGCCTGTTTCCGTATATTAATAATTAATATGTAGTTATTTATATATACAGAAGCAGGCTAATTACAGACGCCAGAACAAACTAAGCAGCCTTCTTTGATGGTCTTTTTTTTTCTGACCACATTCGCAGGATCATACCCTCCCAGACTTTTCATGACGTCCAAAGGGATCTTGCTTATAGAGTGCCCAGCGTCCTGACAGAATCCTCGAAAAACAACGAGCATACTGCCACCGGGGTTGATGTTTACTTCTACCTGACCCAGATTGACGTCAGGCTCGACAAACGCTACGCGGCCACCAGACAGAATAATCGTCTCATTCGCACACTCTGTTGCACGCTCATACCACTTTGTATCTAGGGATTGAGGAAGGCAATTGTACCTGGCTGTCCCCATTCAGATTTCAAAGCATCACGCTCAACGCCTATGAAATTAGGCAGCTTTGCATTGTCCTTGTTGCAGGCAACGTCAACATCAAATGTCACTCCAAGATAACGTTGAATGGCAGAAAACAGCCAGTCAGGTGTTCTCCAGAGGTCACGAAGAGAGTTGTCGCGCTTTCGCTGTTTGATTTTTTCGGCTGCAATCATCTTCTCTCTCGATAGGTAAGTAAATACCTATTTTTGCATTTGATTTTATGTCTGGCAATCAAATAAAACGCGCCAGAAATGCAAACGAGAAGCTCTCTGGCGCGTTTTTGTGGTGCTGGGTATGTAATTGGCTTACCCAGCACTATAAAGCTCTCTATGGGCTTTATTTTCAGTAGGGGAACGTCATCCAATAGTGTACTCCGCGACAAACTTCTTAACGATCGGTGATTCTTCGTTCAATGTTAGATTTCCACCGTCTCTAACGGCAATTCCTGTCGCTGGAAATACAGCCATCATTTGCCCAGCCTGAGTTGACGCAGTGTTAAGCGGATACGGTTTTTCTGGATTGCTCATTAAAGCAATCTTAATACTATTACTTGTAGCCTTCTTTTCTGTGAGAAGGTGTCTCATGGAAATTACCGTGTAAACACTAATATCTGGACCTCCGCTAAACCAATTAAGAAGGTTTAATATCTTATCCTTTGCTTTGACAGGCGCGTTCTCATAAGCATCTAAAAAAATATCTTTATCTAAACCCGCTTTATTGAAAAACGCATCATCTTTATCACTTAGAGTAAAACGAGGACCTCTTGCAGTACGCGCTTTTTTATTTGTGTTGCTATCATTTGACTGTTGAACTTTTAATTCATCATTAATCTCAACACACCCTTCAACCTCGATGATCCCCAACTGTTCTGGTTCGTTTTCGGCAGCTTCACCACTTTCAGCGTTAATTACGTTTATAGGCTCATGCGCTAACTCCAACTCATTTAAAGCTGAGCTGAAATCACCTGCTTTTTCTTCATTGAACAGTTCTTCGGCAACATCATCAGAACTCATGGCTACGCCAGCATCGAGGCCTAGAAGCAGATCGTCAATATCATCAGTATTTTCGACCTGTGCAGCTTTTTTTACCGGTTCATCAAGTGATTGCAACATAGCTGTCAGTTCGTCCAGATCATCATTTGTCATTACATTTTCAACCGAACTCATGTAAGTCTCCTTCTGTTTGGTTACATTTGCGTTTCGATGGCTACATTTTGACTAAACCTATCAGGCGGAAAAGTATTAAATACAGGCAGGAAATGATTGAAAGGCGACTGTTCTTTAAAAGAAAGCCTACTTTAAACTTTTTAAAGTAGGCTTTTGTTTTACACAATTTCAGAGGGTAATTTAAAAAATCCGTACTTATTACGTGCCTTAAAGAAGCATTGCATCATTAAGTTTGTGTCATATAAGGCACTATGTGCTTTGGCATGATCGTATATAAAGCCAAGAGAGAAGGCCAACTCTTCAAGGCGGGGACGTTTACCGTCTTCTGTGGCCCACAGGGAAAATAGAGTGTCAATCAATGGGATGTCTGGAAGCGAAAAACCGTAACTTTTCAGCTCATGCCTAATAAACGGAATATCGAACGCTTCGCCGTTGTGGGCTATCCAAATATCGGAAGAAGAGAGATACGAAGCGACAGATGAAGCGTGATCGGCTAGTAACGGCTCGGCGGCTAAATCTTCAAGACTGATGCCGTGTACCGCTTGCGCTTTCGGATCGATACTGCGACGCGGGTTGAACCGCATTACAAAACTATCAACCATTGTCTGTGTCTCAATTTCGTACTTCACCATTGCGATTTCAATGATTTTATGGCCTGAGAGGAAATCAAGACCTGTTGATTCGATGTCCACCCCTGTAGCAATCACTTTTTATCTCCTTTTACTGGTCGTTTGGACGGTGTGAAGATGGCAGCTTCAACATCCCACCCCCTCAAAATTCGCTGCGAGATAATGGTCGCAGTCAAGCCAACCTCTCTAGCCCATTCGGTAATTCGCTGAGTTCTGCCGCGACACTCGATCAGACGCTTACTATCTCGGTTGGCATACGTGTCGACGCTGGCGTTAAGCGCGCGATCTAATGGCCACCCTTTCTTGATTCGATAGTGAAGAGTTGATGTCTGAATCCCGGCTCTTTTAGCCCATTGTGAGAGAGTCAGCTTTTCCCCCTTATGCTCCAAAATTAAGTTTGAACGCGTGTTATTGGCCTGTTCTTCAAAAGTCGCCCATCTGCAATTTTCAGGTTCGTAGTCACCATTCACATCTTTGCGATCAAGAGACATCCCCTCTGGTCGCTCTCCCATGTCAGCATAAAAGTTTTCAAATATTTGCCACCGCTCGCAGACTTTGATACCTCGGCCGCCATACCACTTATAGGCGTGATGGGTTGGTTTTTCACATCGTTCCCGCATACCCAGCCATATACGATAAATTGGCGTTTTACTCATACCATGAGGCTTTACGCTACGGCGATGTGCGTTGTAGACACAGCCACACGATATTGTCGCCCCGTGATTTAGCTTCCCGTAACTAACCAGACAGGTGTTGCCGCAATCGCAGATGCAATCCCAAAGTCGCCCTTGTTTGTTTGAAATACCGGAATATTTAAGTGCAACCAACTTTCCAAAACGTTTACCTGTTATATCTACCGGTTGTCCCATTACTACTCCTTACAACTTCTTAGCGCCCTTGAGTAGTGCACTACGTACAAATTGAGCCGCTTTTTTCAAAGTTTCTTCACTGGTTTCACAGACAATCGGATCTTTCCACTTACCTGACGCAGTATTGAGAATATTGATTTGGTTGCTATCCAGACAAACAGAGATATAAAGCACCGTGCCACCAGCCAGCATCAAATGCATAGGAAACAGAGGCTTTTTACTGTCTTCACTGAACTGAGACATGGCGATGTTAATGGCTTCACCCACTTGTGTACCAACAAGCCCCTGCGCAGTTTCGAATATGGCACGAATAGCCAGACGAGCCTCTCGATCGCTCATAAGCGACCGGGAATGTTCGTCCGCTACACGAATCAAAGCCTCTGTTGTTTTCCGATCCAGTTCATCTTCAAGCAACATTTCACTAAACATTTTTTATCCTTAACCCATTTTGAGAGTTTTATTGTCGCAATGTCGAAGAGGCGAACAATTTCTAATGAACGGTCACTCGGCCACAGAACCGGTTTTCTATCTTTTCTACAGCGTTATCTAGCATTCTCATCACTGATCTGGCTCTTGCTTCAACCGTGCGATATCGGTTGGAAACGACGAAGGTTTGCAGATCCCCCCTTTGCGGATGCAGGTGAATTTTTGTCAGTTCCCCGCACATCAACGCATCAATACGAGCGACATACAGACGGTCTAATGATGCTCGTTGTGATCGCAAGTAATCTCGCTCTGAGAGAGCGACTCCCGGGCGTAGGCCAGCAATGGCGTTAAAGTTTGAAATAGCAGTTTTGTGGCAAAACTTTTCGATATCGAGGGCTAACTCAATACATCGATCTTCATTGGTATGGCCGACCAAATCCAACGTGTAGGCCATAACATCAGCAGGTGTGCGATCGATAACAAAGCCTTCAACACCACGCGTAAGTAGCTCTATATGCTTTGCTATTTCCATTTGAATCTGAAGCCGCTCATATAGAGACATAGACTCACCTACTCGAACACCGAGTCGGCTCATCAAACTTCCGACACCAGCATCCACGTAAGGGATTCCGTAATGTTTGTCGATATATTTTGCCAGGGTTGTTTTCCCACTGCCCTGAGCACCAGTGATCCCAATCCGGTAATCCATTACGACCTTCTGTATACGATCTGCGAAAAGCCAGGCTCTTCCTCGCTGGCTCGTTGGGTATAAGCTGTTTCAACAGGCACAAAGCCTAAATTACGCATCATGCTTGCCGGGAAGAATGCATCGGCGTTTGGCACATCAACGCCGATGTGGGAGAGCCAAATCTCTTCAACATGCGGCATGAATAGCGAGTAAATTTGTTCCCCGCCAATCACCCACACAGGCTCTGGTAATCGCAACACATCATCCACACCAGCAGGGTAGAATCCATTTGGTACAAAGCCATGAGAGCGCGTCAAAACGAGGTTATGACGCTCTGGAAGAGGGCGTTTGAGACTTTCCATCGTTTTACGCCCCATAACGACAGTGGCGTTTTTGGTGAGTCTCTTAAATAGCTTCAGATCGGTAGAACAACGCCAGGGCAGTTCGTTCGCTATGCCGATCTCATAGTTACGGCCAACAGCAGCTATCATCTTCATTTGCTCACCTCATAGATGACCGGTCTATGATGAGAGTCAGCTAAGGCGGCACGGAGTCGAGGATCGTGCACCAGCGCAGCGATAAGCAGATCGCCTTTATGCTCCGCTAATGTGCGCTTAATATGCTTCTCATAACTGGTGCCATTCGGTACGAGATGAAGCCAGTCATAATCAACGCCAAAATCTTTCAGCCATCGTTTAGTTGGCGCTTCAAGAGTTTCAGAGCGGCTACTGATAAGCACCACTTCAGCCCCTGAGCGAGCAAAACCACGCAACATACGGCTGGTGGGGAAAATGAGTTCATCACCGGCAATGAGCTGGCCTGCATCCGCGTCAGATACTGATTTACGATGGCTGGCATTTGCCAGCACACCTTCAATTTCGCATAAGACATACATACCTCTTGCCATATCACACCGCCACTGGAACCTTGATCCACGGTAGAGGGTCATAGCCAAGAATTAAAACCTCGTCCCATTTGAAATCATCCAACTCTGACCATTCATGAGGGAAAATAACGACCGGATCTGAATGCTCTGGAGCCTGTCGTTTCATTAGCTCACACACACCTTCCATGTGGTTGTTGTACAAATGCACGTCAAAGCCAAAATGCACAAATGCACCGGCCATGTGACCCGTAATCTTCGCGAGAAAATGAGTGAGAATGCCATAGCCAGCAATATTGAATGGCATACCAACAAAAGTGTCTACGCTACGCTGTACGAGGCAGGAGTTGAGGATGCGTTTGGGGATTCCAAGTTCATCCAGTTCAGCTTCAGTAACACTGCCGTCCATCTCCAGATCGTATAGCATCTTGGTGTAGATAGACTCGTAACCGAGGCGACTGTGTTGAAGACCAATGTCAGTTGCCATCGTTAAACGGGTTTCAAAATCCAGCTCACGACTCCACAAAGAGAAGACAAAGTGGCAAGGTGGCAGTTTCATATCCTCAAGCTCGCCTACGTTCCATGCGTTAAGCATGATGCGACGATCGGTAGGGTTCGTGCGCAGTGTATCGACAATACGCTGTAGCTGATCGATTTCACGGGACAGCACTACGCGATCTTCACTGATACCCAGGTATCCCTCGACTTTGTACCCGCGTTCACGGAAAGTAGCGATCTTGCTCAGATATTCACTATGGCTCACGATGCGGGTATCTTCCCATCGACGCCACTGCTTACCGTAAACCGGCCCCAAATCGCCATTCTCATCGGCCCATGCATCCCAAATCTTAACGCCGTTATCCTTGAGAAATTGGATGTTGCCCGTGCCTTTCAGATACCACTCAAGTTCGACAAGCAGTGGCTTAAGATTTACCGCCTTTCCAGAAATAAGCGGCACAGTCCCACCAGTAAGCATGTAGTAAGAGGGAACGTAGCAGGTGCTTAAAGTACCAGTGCCTGTGCGATCATCAGCCTGCACGCCGCTTTTAAGCACCGTCTCAATAACTTTTGCATACGATGCGTTTGTTACCTGACCGTTCGTATGCTCACGATTCAAAAGGAGTGACACAAAAACCTCACAAAGATAAGTAATCACTTATTCATTAAGTGAGTTTACATTTATTGAGGGAACAAGGCCAGATAGATAAAAAATGGTGGCCTATGGCCACCAAAAACGAATAGTTGCTTCAGGAATTTAACGCGCCAACACAATATACATAGATAGATAACTACCTACAATTATTTTTTGATCATTCCGTACATTGCTGAGGCTTTAGCTTGCTCAACAAAGGAGGATAAATCGACATCACTATAGGTTGGAGACTTCAGAATCTTTCCATCGGAAATTCGAAAACCGATCATCTTATCGGTACCATCAGCATGGCGAAATCCCAGGTCTGAAGAGTCGTATTTGCAGTTGGCCACAGCCTGGCGACGTTCCTCGACATCAGCAGGCCATAATTTTGTCATGTTAGACCGATGAATTTCGCCAACCAGCTCGACTACATTGATGCCGAGGAAATCAGCCAGTCGATAGGTCATCATGCACGCCACATAGATTTTGTTCATGACACGGCGCAGTTCCTGAATCAGCTCAGAATCCTTAACAGTCTTGTTCTCAAGTTTATCTGCCAGCTCTTCGAGCATACATGACGCCTCACGAGCTTCCTGAAATGGCATTGCCATATCATCGAAAACAGTGTTACCGGGCACAAAAATTGTCTGAATAAAGCGATCAATGCTCTGTTCCTGCGTGTAATAGGTCATGCCGGTAGAAATACCACCTTTGATGGCGACCATCGTACCAACACCAACGTATAAAAAGTCGGCCATTGCATCCAGCAGTTGCTCAATATCCCCATTCATTGCGGCTGGAATACCTTCCACTACAGCTTCTTCATGAATCAGGCTTGCACGGAGACGAAGCAGCTCTGGTGTCGGCATAACGCGTCTCGGATGCTGGAAGAGTTCATGAAACTGATCGACCATCTTGTAAATACTTTCAGTAGCTACACCATGACCTTCATGCAACTCATATGGTTCTGGCTTAAATCCAATGAGTCGCTCGGTGGCAAGTTTCAGGTGGTCAGTCAGTTTGGTAAAGTTCATGCTAGTTTTGTTCCTTCTTAATTCTTGTGATCCATTGTGGCCCAGCGTTGCCAGGCCACATAATGCTTTGTATCGGTTTACAGGTCTGCAAACTGGCTTAGAGAAGCCTTATCCACGGTAGAATCGATCTGACCTACCAGATATGTGCTTTGCTCTGCCTCTTGTGGTGCAATTTGCAGTGTGTCGGTTAACAACCACTTGTTCATCCAGACCAGCGGATCTGTGGTAACTTCTGGAAATAAAGCCTTCAGGCCAAGACGATTCATAGCCAGATTGGTTCGGTATTTTACATAGGTCTTCAGAATATCCGCGTTTAAACCAATCATCGAACCGTCTTTGAAGAGATAGTCTGCCCAGTTCATTTCTTGTTCGGCGACTGATTTCATGGTGTCGTAAATGACGCTTTCTTCATCAGCAGCAATCTCTTTCCACAATAAACCTTCGCGACCGGTACGCATGAAGCGGATCATGCGTTCAGTTCCTTCGCAATGCAGAGCTTCATCACGAGCAATAAAGCGCATAATTTTGGTGTTACCCTCAAGCAACTTCCGTTCGCCAAAGGCAAACGTACATGCAAAACTTACATAGAAACGGATCGCCTCAAGCGCATTAATGGACACCAACGTGCGGAAAAGCTGACGGTGCAAAGGGTATGGCTCCCAGCCATATTCATTTACGTACAGACGTTCAAACTCTTTCTCACCTAACGACTGGCGCTCGCAGGTCATCCCATAAAGCCTGTCATATTCAGCAGAGATACTGATCGCTCGGTTGATGATTTCTTCATCCGTAACAATACCGTCAAAAACAATGCTCGGATCGTCCACCATGCCACGAATAATGTGGGTGTAGCTGCGGCTATGGATAGTCTCAGAGAAAGACCATGTTTCAACCCACGTTTCCAGTTCAGGAATAGAGATAAGCGGCAGCAGCGTTGCATTTGGGCTACGTCCCTGAACTGAGTCGAGTAACGTTTGATAACGGAGATTGCTCAGAAAAATGTGACGTTCGTGGTCCCGCAGCTTCGTGTTGAAGTCGATACGATCGCTCGAAATATCAACTTCTTCCGGCCGCCAGAAGAAAGACAATTGACGTTCAATCAACTTTTCAAAATCACGGTATTTTTGCTGATCGTAACGTGCCACGTTGACAGATTGTCCGAGGAACATAGGCTCTTTGGTTGCATCATTAGCACCCAAACGGAACGTTGAATATGACATGTGTTTTTCCTTTTGCTTTTTGATGTGTTTAAACAAGTTGTTATCTTATTTGTTTAAACAAGGCTTACAAATCAAAGAGAAGGTGGGATACACCCCACCATATGTCAGATTTTGCAGGCTCCGTCGCACTCATCTTCTGGCTCGACGGCTACAGCTTGCGTCATTGGATTCTGCGGTTCGTCGTCATCACGCTTTCCTGCCCCATCTCTGGTGTTGTGGTAGTAAAGCGTTTTAACTCCCATCTTGTAGGCGAGAAGCAAATCTGACAGTAGCGTCATCATTGGGACTTTATCGCCTTCAAAGCGAGAAGGGTCATAGTTGGTATTGGCTGAAATAGCCTGGTCAAAGAACTTCTGGATGATCGCCACCTTTGTCAGATAGCCGCGGTTGTCCGGCATATCCCACAGGTATTCATACTGTTCCTTCAGTTTTTCAAACTCAGGCACGACCATCTTAACGATGCCGTCCTTAGAAGATTTCACCGACACCGGGCCACGAGGCGGTTCGATGCCGTTGGTGGAATTAGTGATCTGGCTGGAAGTCTCGCATGGCATTTGTGCCGTCAGTGTGGAGTTGCGAAGACCGTATTTTGCAATACGTTCACGCAGTTCTTCCCACGGCATCTTTAACTCAAAGTTGGTTTCGCCACTTTCGTCTAATGAAGAACGATAATGGTCGATCGGCAACTGACCAATTGCGTACTTGGTCTGCTCAAACCAGTCACACTCACCTTTTGCTTCAGCAAGTCGGCAGCTGGCATCAAGAAGGTAATACTGGATAGCTTCGAACGTTTCATGCACCAGTTTATTGCCAGCGGTATCAGAATAACGAACGCCATTCTTTGCCAGGTAATAAGCAAAGTTGGTTACACCGATTCCCAGGCTACGGCGAGCTTTGGCTGGCACTTCGGCTGCCTCCATCGGATAGTCTTGATAATCCAGTAACGAATCCAGTGCAGCAACGGCATAGAACGCCACCTCTTTAAGAGACTCCAGTGAACGGATGGCTCCGAGGTTAAAAGCGGATAAAGTGCAAAGCGCGATCTCACCGTTCGGGTCGTCGGTAAATGCCAGTGGACGAGTGGGTAGAGTGATCTCCATGCACAGGTTTGACTGGCGAACAGGTGCAAGAGCAGGAATGAAAGCGCCATGCTCGTTAATATGATCGACGTTCGCAATATAAATTCGGCCCGTGGACGCTCGTTCCTGCATCAGAGATGAGAACAGCTCAATGGCAGGTACTGACTTCTTGCGAATTGAATCATCGGCTTCGTATTTATGGTACAGCTTTTCAAACAGATCCTGGTCTGTGAAGAAGGCTTCGTACATATCAGGCACATCACGCGGGCTGAACAGAGTGATGTTCTCGCTTCTGACGAGTCGACGGTACATTAGACGGTTACTCATGACGCCGTAATCAAGATGGCGAACGCGGTTTTCATCAATACCACGGTTATTTTTCACCACCAGCAGACTTTCAACTTCAAGATGCCAGATCGGGTAAAACGCTGTTGCTGCGCCACCACGAACACCACCTTGCGAACAAGATTTAACAGCCGTCTGGAAATGCTTCAGGAATGGAATAACTCCGGTATGGGTGGCTTCACCATTGCGGATCTCGCTGCCCAGCGCACGGATACGGCCAAAACCAATACCAATTCCAGCACGACGTGAAACGTAGTCGATAATTGCGGCTGAAGCTGCACTAATCCCTTTCAGACTATCGCCAGACTCAATCAGCACACAACTGGAGAACTGACGGGTTGGAGTACGGACGCCGGCCATGATTGGTGTGGGCAGAGACAGTTTGAACGTACTTGTAACGTCATAGAAACCTTTGACCATCTCCATACGTGTTTTGCCAGCGCAGTCGTCTTCCCAATTCTGGAACAGACACATGCCTACCAGCATATAGATATGTTGCGGCCCCTCATGAATCTCACCAGTAACGCGGTTTTGAACGAGGTATTTGCTTTGCAATTGCACCGTAGCTGCATAGCCAAAAAGATCGTCACGTTTAGGCTTAATGTAATTGCCGAGTTCTTCGATCTCTTCAAATGAATAATGTGTCAGCAAATCCTTGTCATAAACGCCCTTGTTAACGTTCTTGACAATGTGTTGGTAGAAGTTCGGATAGTCGTAACGACCGAAGGCATCTTTGCGGATTTTAAAAATGTTCAGGCGGGCAGCCACCTGTGAGTAATTTGGTGCTTCTGGTGAGATCAAATCAGCGGCAGATTTAACCAAAGCCTCATGCAACTGGCTGGTGGTAATCCCATCAAAAATGCTGGCCGCAGCTCCCATTGCTACAGCGGATGCGCTTACGCCACGAATGTCTTCTACGCCATACATTACGACGCGGTTGTATTTATCTTCGGATAACGGCTCTGTTTGGCCGTTACGTTTTACGATGCTTATCATGTATCACCAAATAAAGAGGGCCACTATATTTAGTGGCCCATATTAATAGATAAGCACTTACCTATCAATGAGATCAAATGAGAGACTTGAGAACATCGCGCACCTGGCGAAACTGATCTGTTTGCATACCGGTATGGATGGCAGCCACCGCATCAGCCAAATGTTCGTTTTTGTTCACGAGAACATCCTGTCCAGATTGCTTACGACGCAGCCACGGTGCTTTAGGGTGTTTTTTCGTAGCCCACTGGATAATCTCTTCTTTCGATGTTGTAAGTTTATTGCCGATAAAATGTTTAATTTCGTTTGGAGTAACCTGGATCAATGGCTTATCTACGCACGCAAGTACACCGATGCAAATACCGTAAGACGTCTGCGAACGAGAGTTTTGGCTCCCAACCGGTAGCTCACAAAAAACCATATTTGCCTTATCAATGATTGGCTTCGCAACACGCCATATTTCACTGGCACGGCGCAGATCGTCACTGTTCACACGAACGGTCTTTTTGTTACTCCCCGCTTTAGTCTCAACAAGAGTAAGGCCGTGAATCTCAAGTTCGTCCGTTTCAAGGTCTAAAGTGCCCACAGCAAGCCCAAAGTTGCTCATTGAGGGATCAACACCAACTACGCTGATTTTTTTACTCATATAGTCTCCTTACCATGTTCCCCATATAGGGTTTTCCAATAATCTCGCCTCCAACGAATTGGTTACTATTGCCGTTTGCAACGTTGGTTGGGGATAGTTTGCAAAGTCTGAATACTCATTTTCCTGCGTGACACGTTTATCTACGGCATGTTTAACGCCACTTGCTATGAAATGACGCATGATGCCCAACAGCCTCCGACTGTCTGCACTATCGTTTGCTAAAACATGAGGGAGCTGAAGTTCGATTTCCACCATTTCCCCATACTTACCAACAAACTGTAGTTTGTCCGCACTGTACTTTTTATCCCTCCTTTGGATAAGGAAACCAGTAAAAGCATCACCTGGCGATGCCAAACTATCCACCCGCTTATTGGCAAGTCGAATAAGGTTCGTGAAAGCCATACAGTGATGCGCACCCATTCCCCCAAAGAACCCTTCGCTATTAATGTTAAGATCTTCAGTTTCATGGGATGCAATAAACCCAGGCCCGACGTTGGGAAGATACCCCCCCTCAACAAAAGGATTAATCAGGATCGGCGCAATACATCCAGGTGGTAGTGATTTCAAACTTTGCATCAATGGTGTCTCGGATATTAGACCAAGCAACGCGGCGAATTGTACTCCGTCAATATTGTTGCTGCCCCACAGAATACGTGGAGCCGCACCATTGGAAGTATGCCCATTGATCAGTTTTATCGACTGCATCACTGCAAATACCTGCAAAAACTGCGAGCGGCTTAATTTAAACGACATAGCTGCGCCCCTCTTTAACTTCCAGCGTAATAGTTTCCCGGAACCATGACTTCATCTCTTTATGGGAGATAATCAGCACAGTACCTCGCTCGCGAGCTTTGGACTCCAGAATACCCATGAGGCGTTCAAGACCGGCTGTATCGAGTGCATCGTCAATTTCGTCGCCGATAAACAAATCGATGTTTTTACTCGCCCGGTTACTAACCAGATCCTGCAATGCCAAAGAACACGCAATGCGAACCTTCCGCTTCTCACCACCAGAGAGGGTTTGGAACGACTTACTTGAACCTTTCTTCTGCACACTAATGTTGAATTTGTCGCGATACTCACCTTTTTTAGTGACATCCATCGTCGACCACTCAGCAGTAATGTTCCCGTCAGACAACGTATTGAGATATTCGGCTGTGCGTGTATTCAGGAAAGGCGTAACAGACGTCAAAATATGAGAACGCACCCCGGCAGGAGAGTAGACCTGACGAGCTTTTTCCAATAGCAACGTTTGTTCCTGAATAGCCTTCAACTCATCTTTTAAGGACTTGAAGGTAGACTTACTGGATACCAGGTTATCTTCGTGTCTGGCGATAAGAGCAATAAACGGATTAATCTCTTTTGATATACGATCGACCTCAGTGCGAGCACGAGTCACAAGAGACTCAATAGCAACAACCTCCTTCTCACGATGACGCAAAGATGAGAGTTGTTTCGTAAGCTCTTCAATCCGGGCAATGATAGCAGTTACATCAGGTGTCGTTTTAACAAGGGCAGACTCAATGCTTAACGCTTTCTCAAGATTCGTTTTGTGTTTAGCCATTGCCTCTGCAAGTGTCTTCGCCTGACCAATTTCCTGACGTGCTTGTTCAATGAAATTCTCCTTCACCGTTGATAGATCTTCTTCGCAGTAGGCTTTGCCACAAGTAGGGCATGGTGATCCCACTTTAGTACCAACCTCTTCTGCTTTGGTCTTAAAATTACGCGCGCGGTTCATTGCATCAGCCTGACTATTTTCTGTAGCTTTGATGCTTGCCCGAATATCAGTTATCGCACCACGAACTTTGAGCAACTTGGCGTCATGTTCTTCTTTTGAGGCTAACTTTTTGCGCTCCCTTTCGATTGCCTTCTCGGTATCACGTATCTGTTCGGGAAGAGTGCGGATCTCAAGTTCAACTTCCGTTAACTCAACTTCGGCACTGGCCAGCCCAGCCTGGGCATCGTCATAACGTTTAGAACGCTCTTGCTCCCATGATTCAGAGGAGGCTTTCGCTGACTCAATTTCTGACTGTGTTGCCTCAATGGTCGAGATTGTCGACTCCAATTTGGTTTTAACCACATCCATACGTGCGGCAGCTGCATTAGCTCGCTCACGAGCAATAGCGTAGGCGCGTGTCAGTCTGTCAACGCCAGCGGCTTCTTCTACGATGGTTTTGAGGTTTTTGTCGGACATTCCAGGTAAATCTGGCATAGCTTCTTGGCTCGCATAGATGGAAGCCATGAAAACCTCTTTAGATGCACCGATCAGACGCTCGACGAACTCCTGCGTCAGCGCATCTTTGCCTTTCGTCATATCGCCATCTTCACCACGAACGATAAGACGATTTTTGAACTCTTTGTGTTTACGGTGACGAATGATTGCGTATCTCTTGCCTTCATCCTCGATGGTTACTGCAACACGACAGTTCTTTTCATGGTCGGTAGACAACACATCGTCACCCTTCACACCATGAGCTGTTTCGCCATAAAGACACCACATCAGGCTATTCATTAGAGTTGACTTTCCAGAGCCATTACTTGATGCGGAACTATCATCACTATTAACACCCTGAATGAGCACTAAACCACGCTGATCTAACTCGACCTCCGCGCTGGCGATAGCCATAAAATTCTCAACCTGGAGCTTTAAAAACTTCATATAACACCTCTGATACCGTGTGTTAGCTTTTGGCCTTCTTTCAATCTGAACTCCGTATGCGCCGGGAAGGATCTGCGCCTCAATACGCCTTTTCTTGTTAACCTTCCAAGATAAAACGCTACGGGATTTCCTTGTGGGGGGTAGGGCTTGTGAAACATCACCGTCTGGCCTCGTTCAAGTCTTTTCATCGTGATGGCAAAGTCTCGAAAGCTCCCATAACGACTTTGCTTCACACAGCCTCCGAACTCTCCGCTTCGGTGAGGATTTCCTGACACAAAATATCCAATTTGCTCAGATCAAATCCGCCGTCAGTATCGTGGACAATCTTGCAATAAGCAGATACCGACTCTCCCAGGCTATCGATTTTGCTGGTTTCAGTTGTGCTGGCTGTCCCTTCCATCATTGATGACTTACGGATGAAGTTGCACACGACACCTTTTGCACCCATTGTTTTGAGGATGTTCTGGTACTTAATGCCTTCTTCATCGTTCTCAATTACGGCGCGGAAACGCACGTAGTTGCCGCGAATTTGGTCATCAGCAACATCATCTTCCAGGTTAATGAATTTAGGCGCACTGGTTTCGTAGTGACTGAAACTGCCGTCCGGGTTTACGATCATGTAGCCAGCCAGAGATCCAACATCTCCCCAATTTTGATGAGTCAGTGCACCGACACTGATAACTCCAGGAATGACCTCTTTGTGGTTGTGGTAATGCCCACTAAGCACGAGACGAAAGCCGATATCCTTTAACTCCTGCGCATCGATACCGACGTCAGGCATTGTTGGAATGGCTTTGTTAATGGATGTATGGATAACAACGTCATGGTTATCACCTTCTACGCTCTTACGTAATGCTTTCAGATCGCTGATAAGCTCCGCATGATTGTTACGCCAGCTAATCAGGTGGACAGTCACATCACCAATTTTTATTGAGTGTGGGCGCTTGCCACATACGATTACCACGCCGATAGAACTCAGCGATGCTGCTGCGTTGGCGCTATATACTGAATCGTTGGTTTCAAGATCGTGATTACCGGCCAGCATTACTACTGTCAGATCAAGCTCGTTGATAATCCACTTGTACGTTTCAGTTACGTAATGCAAAACAGAAGGGGACACAGTTCCTCGGACGTGAAATGTATCACCGGCAACCAACATGTACTTACAACCGGCCTTCTTCATGGCGATGGCTGCTTCTTTCGTTGCTTCCAACTGTATTTCAAGTCTGGAGTTAAGCCCCTCAGCGTTCGTCGTGGAGAACGCATCCCATTTGTGGTAGTGGCAGTCAGAAATGACGCCGTATGGCAAAGTCATGTATTTTTCCTTTGTGGTTATTTTGATACAAATTCTAAGAGCAATGAGGAGGTAAACAACTATGCATAACGGTATGTTAGGAATGAAACGAGTGCCTTAATATACAAAATTTATAAGTAAGTATATACCTATTTATTTTGGCGTGAAGTTGCTTGTCTATATGGCTAAAAATAAGACAACGTCACTGTAGAACGAAATGAGAGCGATTTTGAGGAGGCGTAGATTCTATCTACGCCAATATGCGATCTGGAGGGTTACAGCGCGTCAGTGGTCTTTTTACGCGCTGCGTTTATGCTTATGACGCCAGCTTTTGGACGTGGGTCAACAAGGTTAAGTTCTTCTTCACTGTGGTATTCGAGGTCGAACTCACGTTTTACATGTCTGATGTAGATTGCGGTGAGCAGGCTATCTTTGGTCAGAAAGTGTCCGTAGGATTTGCGGATCACTTCTTCTACCTTCTCGATTTTCTCACCACCCATACAGAGATGATTAAACCGGCTGTGTTTCCGCAACATTTCGTCTACTGGGCCTGAGTAAACCTTGTCTACTTTCCCAAAACGGATGATTTTTCCTGTGTCTGCGGATACGAGGCAAATCAGCTTGTCTGGTGATAAACGATCTCGCCACGTCACACCTGAACGGAGTGTGTTGAAGTAGGGGGCATCCAATCCGATGATCGGTTTACGAAATGCGAGTAATGGAACGTACCTGATGCAACTGTTTAAATGAAAATTCACACCAGCCTTATCAAGTTTAATTCTGGTTTCGTAGATCGGGCACTTCGCCGCTATACCGCAGATGTCACAAAGCAACTTCTGCTTATTCAGGTTGGAATTTGATTCGATAGTGTAGGAGCCGTCTTCAAGACGACGAACCCAGCGCGTGCGTTTTAGATCCATATGTCATTTTTCTGTGATTGTTAGCCGAGGCAACGATAACCCACCAGGTGCGCCGAAGGTAGTAAATGCCTGTTTTAATTATTCACATATCCACAGGATAGATCCTAATAAAGAGATCCATAGATAGATCCTTGTATAGATCAAATAAGATCCCCGATCGCTGTAAGCCGCGCCACGACTGGTCTGAAGCCATGTTCATGTATGCTGTCAGCGGTAATTGATAGTCTGTCAGCGGTTCACCGTATGCTGCCAACTGTTTTTGGTATTCTGTCAGCGGCAAATCAAGTATGCTGTCAGCGGTTGAATGACAAAGGTGTCCACATGTCCACAAAAAATAAAAAAGGTAAAAATAACAAAGAAGTAGAAGATAATCTCGACAACTTTGAAGAAGGTTCCCTTGAATTGTACACAGGGGAACTTGTCCCTAATAGCAACAATACAGTCCAACCAATTGCGTTGATGCGGCTGGGATTGTTCGTGCCCACGCTCAAGGGGACAAAATACAGCAAGCGTAACAAGCCAAATGAGATCGATGCTTCAAAGGAGCTTGTTCAGCTCGAAGTAGCCCGTTCTGAAGGCTATTCCGATATCAAGATAACCGGTCCTCGTCTCGACATGGATCATGATTTCAAAACGTGGGTGGGCGTTGTGCGTTCGCTGGCAGAATACGGCGAACCTAACGGTCGTGTCGAGTTAAGCATCACGAAATTTGCGAAGTTTTGTGGCTATCCATCGTCACAGATCCGCAAAACACTCCGCGACCGGCTTACAAACAGTCTTTTGAAGATCATGCGTACAACTCTGTCTTTCCAGAGAACATATGAAGAAAAGAACGTCGACGGCTCTAACAAGATCTCGCTTCTGATGGTGCACCTCATCAATAGCGTGGACTACAACGAGCAGAAAGATACGGTGGTGTTCTATGCAGAACCGAAGCTGGCCGAACTATATCGCTTTGACCATAAGGTTCTTTTGCAGTTAAAGGTTATCAATAAGCTACCACGCAAAGAAACAGCACAGGCTCTGTACACCTTCATCGAAAGTCTTCCAACCAAGCCTGCGCCGGTGTCGCTTGCTCGATTGCGTGCGCGACTCAATTTGAGTAGCAGGAATGTCAGCTCGCAGAATCAGACTATACGCAACGGCTTAAAAGCTCTCCAAGATTTGGGCTATCTCGAATACAGCGAGATTAAGCGAGGGCGGTCGATCTATATCCAGATTCACAGCCGTAATCCAAAACTTAAAGTCGCACCGCCAAAACCTGAAGACATCGAACCCAAAAAAACAGATGAGAAAGCCGGGGAAATTGATGCTAAACAGAACATTATCAACAAGATAACTGAGCTTTCGCAGAATTTGACGCCTGAAAATATCAAGATGATTGAGATCCTTTCCAATAGTCTCAAACTGCTTTGATATGCTGTCAGCGGTGAAATGTATGCTATCAGCGGCTATTTTTCTGAAAAGTATGCTGTGAACGGTTAAAGATATGCTACCAGCGGTATAGTGAGATGAACGTATGCTGTGAGCGGTAAATCATCTATCACCACTCAATGCTCTGTCATACCTCCCCAGTGGTTACTAACCTCGAAGAGTGCATTCCATATAGGTTTGCGCTCACTAACATTCTATTGCTATTGCGCTGATTGCTTGTAGTGAAAGGCATTTATTGCCTGCTGCTCCCTGATAGAACGTATGCTGTCAGCGGTGTTTTATTGAGGAATTTTTGTTTGGATATGCTATCAGCGGTAATTAATGGTATATGTCAGACCTTCGTATGCTGCCAGCGGTAATTTTGTTCTGGTTATACCCATACCGGTACACATTATTCATGCAATGTCTTAAGTATGCTGTCAGCGGTAAAAAATCGAGTAAAGTATGCTGTGAGCGGTGAGATAGACTCTCGATATGCTATCAGCGGTAGTTGATTGTGTATGCTGTCAGCGGTGACGACTATGAAATATGACTGCGGAACGTGCCGCAGTCAGTTTGCATTTAGTGTATTTTCTTTAACAGACCCCAAAGTGTTCCGGCTTTTGTAGTCAGTTTTCCTGTTTCTGGATCGTACATACGCCATTCACGCCGCTGGTGGACGATATACCCATCTTCACGTTCCAGACGCTCAAGAATGCCAGGTTGCTTGAAACCCTTAGCACGCCAGTAGCCGCTTGTTTTCTCGATTTCCAGACCTGCCAGTGTTAATGCCATTATTCAACCTCCTTGCAGTCATCGAAAAGGTAGCTTTGCTGAGAAGCGTGAACGCCATAGAAGCCCTTGTATTTGTTGTATACGAAGTGGTCTTCTCCGACGCCGGTTAATTTGCCATTACGGTTTGTGAGATATGGGGATGACAACACTCGATCGTCACGCACAACATAGAACTGGTCGCCGCTGTCTACGACCATCGCTCCATATGGTGCTTTTATGACGTCGGTAAGAGCGCCATTCTTAACGTCGGCTACAGACATTTCACACTGATAAACAGTGGTGTCGGCCACAACGATCGAAGAAAGGAACAACAGCGCGAATGGGATGGCCTTCATGCTGCCACCTCTTTGATTACATCAAATGCTGAATTAAATACGAGCACGATAGCCAAAGCGTTTATGACTACGTCGTTCACCGGGGAAAAGACTTTACGAATGACACCGGTGAAAATGCAGTCGATGACAAAAGCTATTGAAACGATGAGTAACAAGTATTCAATAAAAATCTTCATGATAGGTAGATACTAACTTATATAAATTTTACTGTAAACTCACTCAAAAGTGCTGATGCTTAAAATACGCTCAAGATGTGCGGCATCTTCATCACTGATTTGTTGAGTCTCTTCTACGTACCAACAGTTGCCGTTATGCCAACAAACACCATCATCATCAACCATCACTGAATCAGCGTCATGACCTGTATATTCAACGAGAATACGCTGGATCAGCGCGTCAGTTTCTTCGTCGTTAAGGCCATCGGCTTTGACCATAAAAACCGGAAACACGTCATAGACAGTGCTGGTAACGATTCGAACTAAAACTCTCATGTGTTTTTCCTTTTGTGGTTAGTGTTTACTTATTTTGTTAGTTATGAATAGGCGATCAATCTTCTTGTTTAGGGAAAAACTGTTCAATAACTCTGTCAACGGCTGTGTCTATATGGAGTAGATGCCACACAACCATATCTTTGCTTCCCATGCCTTGTGTGAATATCACGTCATACTTACGCCATGCGCAGTGGAACCAATATGCTGAGTCATCAATTGGTAAATCCTCTCCCGCCTCTTTGAAGTATTTCAGCAGCATTGCCTGCTCTGCCGTTGGCGTTGGGCCTATTTCCTGAGCGTACATACGGATGAATCGCTGCCAGTCTGTCTCGTCGGGAGTTGGATCTGGTGGATTCATTTCGGCGATAGCTTTTCGCAGCTGATGCGCCCAATCAGGTTCAGGAAAGCCTTTTGCTACTTCATCATCAATAACATCCAGAGCCACGTTTGCGGCATCGTAGAGTTTCTTAATAGCTGTCATGTTTTCTTAACACTTTAAACAAGTTGTTTTCTTAATAGGATAATTGCGATAAAAAAGGCGTCCAACTGGACGCCTGAACTTTTAAGGGGAGTTATTTCACTGTAATGAAAGGAGTGTTAGCCCCTTGAGTCATGTACTGCGGTAACTGGCCATTCCATTTATTGATGGCTTCCAGCTCCATAACGTTCGGGTTTTGACGCAGAGCTTCACCGCGCAGACGAATGGCGTCTGCTTCTGCTTGCGCACGAGCACGGATAGCATCAGCTTCACCATTAGCCTGTTCACGCAGCATATTCGCCTCAGCTTTACGTTGTTCAACTTCCTGCTGACGTTGCAGAGTACGCTGGTTAGCCGTTACTTTGGCGTTAATAGATTCAATGACGGTTTTTGGGTAATCAGGCTTTCCAACCCATGACAAGCTCAGTACCTCAATACCAACCGGAGACATCTCTTTCTGAATATCTTTCAGTGCGTTGTCCAGCAATTGTGCCTTACCACCGTCGATAAATGAGTCAGTGGTCATACGGCTGGCCAAACGGTTTAGAGAGTCGGCAATTTTCTGACGCAGATCTGATTCGGTGATATCGTCTACGCCTTTGCGATAGGTCTGGAACACCGTCGTTACCTTGTCACGATTAACCAGATACGCAACGCCAATTTTGTGACCAATAGCAGTACCGTCACTCATCTGGAATGTGAACGGCTCGTCGTAGGTCTTCATTTGTTTGAAGGTCGGGAATACGTAAAGTTCGGTGTTAAGACCTGTCCATTGGCGACCAACGCCAACCACTTCACCAATCCCTTTGTCTTCACCTAATTTGTTTACTTTGATGCCAACGTATCCAGGCTCCACGCGATCGCAGCCAGTAAGACCCATTGTGCAAATAGCCGCCAGAGCAACTGCAAGTAAACCTTTCTTCATTACTTATTTCCCCTTTGCTTTGATTAATGAGTTGATAAACTTACGACCAGCAATAAGACCGATTACAGGAGCACCAAAACCAACGATAACTCCAAACATGACGGCTAAATCACTCTTGGTAGAAATCAGCGACGGAACCAGTAATCCGTAGATGAGAGCCACTGAAAGGCCTGTGGCTACTGCCAATAGATAGATTTTGATCATGTGTTTTCCTATGTGGTTGTTATGTGAAAATGATAAGTAAGCACTTATATATTTTCAAGAAATAAAAAAGGCGTCCTGTGGACGCCTTGTGTTTACTCTTCTACTGACTCGGTGGGATTGTCTTTTGATCTCCGGTCGTCGATTGCCTGTAAAGCCGCAATGATTTCAGCTAGTGGCTTCTCCCGATACATCTCGACGATCTGTGATTTGGTGTATTTCTTGTCACCAATTTCTACTCGACCGCTGGCGTTCTTTGGCAGGTATCCTTCTTCCAGCATGTACTCGACGAGCGACTCGATAACGTCGAGGCCACGAGTAGGATCGAAGTAGAATTTCCAGGTGCATTTGCCATACGGTGGTGCAACTTTGTTTTTGATGCACTCTGCGCCTACGTCCTGACCGATCTTCTCTTTCCCATCCTTCATCACCGATGCACCGAGACGGATGCGCACAGAAGCGTAAAACTTCGGTGAATCGCCGCCTGGAGACGTAGTAGGGTCGCCAAACATTACACCGATTTTTGTGCGAACCTGATTCAAGAAGATGATGCAGGCGTTGTATTTGCGTGCCCACAAAGCCAGAGTGGGGAAGTTCGCACTCGTCGCACGAGCCAGCGCCGTATTGTCGTTCATGTTTAGCTGATCTTTGTCTTTGGCAGTGCCTTCAGCCATCTTTTCGAACTTCTCGGCTTTGGAGTTCGGAACCATAGACGCAAGTGAGTCAGCCACGATACAGATAGGTGCTGATTCAGGAATAAGCTCTTCATCACGTACCAATTTAAGAATTGTGCCGATCAACTCTACAGAGTCTTCGAAGGTATCAGGCTGCTTGTATACCCACTGACCGTCATCCTCATCTGCATTCAAACCATTGGCTACAGCCAGGCCAACGTCAAAACTGTTTTCATGATCGAGGAATACCGCCAGACCATCTTGTTTTTGAGCGGAGATCATCGCTGCTGTTGCAAGGAATGTGTTGTGGCTGATAATCCCGTTAGACCAGAAAGAGTGTGTTTCCGGCATCGCTACGTCGAACGTTGGTGCTTCACCTTCCTCAATAGCCACGACTTCGTCGTAGAACAAGTTAGAGCCAATTACCGCTGCCAGTTGTGCAAACAGATGCTCGTTAAAACGATTCTTTCTGCCAATGAAGGAGACATAGATTTCTCGCAGTTTGTCTATTCCGACACGATCGCCGCGGCCAATAACGTGGTCTACCAGAGCGTAGTCTTCACGGGTGGTCTTGGTGAGCGACTCGTAGAGTGATTTCACTAAGCCGCTGATGTGCGGAACATAGCCTGAGTAAGTGCGGTCAAAACCAATGTCCCGTTTGGTTGCCACTGATAAACGTGCCGGAGATTCGAAACCAATCGTTGACAGAAAAAGGTCGTAATTAGAGCCACTGAATGACAGCCGGTAATATGTATTTTCATAACCCGCGACGTGTTTTTCAGAGATAGTTGACGTAATCCCCAGATTCAGGAGCATGAGGCGAATTTGCTGTAGCAGCAGCCCACTCGCGCTCACAACCTCAATGCAGCGACCATCATTGACGTGGCATTCCAGCTCAAAGTAGCCGCGAAGGAATGCAATTTGAGCCTCGCTATTGGCGCGACGCACACTCAACGGAACCTGCTTGCCAGCAGCTTTCTCATACTCCAGACCATATTCTTTAAAAAGCAGCGAACGCACCTCTTTGCTAAACAGCACATGGTCTTCCGAGCCGTTATGTTTTCTCGTAACTGGCATCTTGTCTGATACCAGCGAAATGAGGCGGTAGTACTCATCCTTGATGAAAGGATCTGTGTTAGAAAAATTCACTGAATTTTCAGAGGCCACGTATCCGTCAGCAATTAAATAGCCCATCAGTTTTGCGATATTGGCATCCAGGTGCTGATCGCCGAATTGATGTGTGCCAACCATTGAAGGAATCGTGTCGCCTACACTGATTTTTTCAGCATGTCGCCAGACGACATTACCTAAGTCGTCAACCACACGGATTGGGTGACGGAACGTAGCCTCGATATAACCGCCTGATGCCAGCTTAATACGCTTGAATTTGCGACGGTTGTTCCATGTCAGGTGTGAGGTCTTCTCTATCACGCCATTTTCATTGATGAGTCCAACGTTATGCTCTACATCGCGAGTAGTGCATGTCGCTTTGTACCCTTCAATCTCAAACAACTCTTTCACTGTTACCATTCCACGCTCCGTCAGCAGCATGGTGTCTGCGGTAACACATTTCCCCGCACTTGGAGGACCGAATACTTCGACGATACGACCACATGGGAAGCCGCCATCGTAACGACCAGAAATAGCTTTGTTTAACGGTGGAAAGCCTGTATCAATCCAATGAGTTACTTTCTGAATTTCGTCGTTGCTACCGATTTTCTTTTTCAGAGCAAGTGCCAGTGCGGATTTTCCTTTTGCCATGATCAGGCTCCTTTTGTTTCGTTGATTCGTTTTAAAGCGGCGGATTCATCGAATACAATCGCATCGTGGTTAAGGAGTCTGGATACACGAGCGAGGATTTTTACGACTTGCTCGCTGACTAATCCAAACTCGCGATCTGTCGCTTTCATTCCGACAGCGCCCAGAATTGACGGCAGTGCGATGACAGCGTACTCACCGTGATAAAAGACAATCTCTTTTGCCAGTTGGGCAGGGGTGGTTGTAGCGCCATTGATAATCGATTTAAGCATTAGCAATACCTTTCGAATGGAAGAACAAACACTTCAAGGTCTTCAAGGAACGAACGGAAATTCAGCTCGTAGCACAGTTGCTCGAATGCTTTCACGTCACGATTGCCTTTGATTGTTTCGATTTCGGTAGGCGGAAACTTCGTCTCAATCAGGTTCATTAGCGTGATGTTTCTCTTGAACGCTTCGAGCATTCGACAGCCTGTTTTCTCGTTGAAGGCATTCTTCGCTAGTTTGTTGAAGGCGGTCTTATGACGCCCTTTATTAACCACGATTGAGCCGTCGTTGATGCCGCGTACCATCGTTGCGACACTTCCCCATTCATGCAGCAGCTCTTTCGCACCGCCAGCACCAATGCCACCAACACCGCTAATGTTGTCCGAGTTATCGCCTTGTAATGCTTTTGCTTCCAAAAATGCGCGAGGCGTGGCGAATCCTGTCAGCTCCGCAAATTGCTCAAAATTAACCTGCTTGTTTTTGGCGTCTTCACGCAGGCTTACCCAGCTTACGTTTTCACGAACTAACTGAAGCCAGTCGCTATCGCCTGTTAACAGATAGATGTGTTCAACGGTTGGCTGCGGTGCCATGCGGGATACCAGCAGCCCGGCCAGATCATCCGCTTCTGCATCTTTTGCAATGAGTTGGGTAACTCCAAGCGCGGTCATCATTTTGAGGATGTATGGCTTCTGGATAGCAAAGCCTTCCTTCATCTTTTTCATATCAGGATCGCCGTCGCGATTTGCTTTGTAGTCCGGGTAAAAGTCGCGACGCTTGTCACTAAATCCATCCCAAAGAATCATAGGTCGGGCATGGAGGATGGAGGCATAACGACGGACGTTCTTAACAAAGCCGAAAGCAGCCTGTACTTCCATTTCGCCGTTGTGCAATTTGTCAGATTGTTGATGGTAATAACCCAGGCTATTGCCATCTACGAAGAGATAATTCACCGGTACATTCCTTCCAAAAAGTAAGGCGTCCGTAGACGCCTTACTGGTCACGTAATGGGATTACAGAGAGTCCAGCTCTCTCAGTAGGTCATCCAGACCTTCATCTTCCGTCGCAGATGCGGTTGCTACAGATGTCGCTGCGACTGCTTCAGACTCTTTGACTGATACGGCAACGGCAGCGGAACTTGCCTCTGGTTTAAATTCAGTTTCAACGGCACGGAGGATTTCTTCATCAACCAGACTGGTTGGTTCAGAAGCCGGTGTGTGCGCGGTTGCTACAGCCGTCGCTCCTTCTGTATGACCAGTGACAGAGCCAAATCCAGGTAGTGCCGCAGCCGATGTTTTCGCGGTTGAGGAAATTGCTGGTGCAGATGCTGCGGCAGTTGGTGCAGCGATGCCAATCAGACGACCCATAGTGCGAACTGTCGACAGAAGACGAGTTTCATCAGCCTGATTTGCGTATGCGATCAGATCATGCTGGGTGTTCCAGAATTTATCTTCGATATCGCCTTTGTAGACTTTACGCTTAGGCGAGACGTCATATTTGGTATCGCGACCAGAGCCAGTACGTTTAATCAGGAATGCGTAGCCTTCCTCTTTGCTCAGTGGATTGCCGATATCATCAGCGATGTCTTCGGTGATTGCTTTGCAGATATCATCGAATACAGTAGACGGCAGCTCGATTAACTGGCATTTCTCAGCATCTGCGAAATCCTCACGAGCAGAAAGAATGCCGTTGACCAGGTAGCGAGGAGTGGCACGCATTTGACCGATGCGTTCTTCCATTGCTTTGTTACCCTTGTGACGAGCGCGACCTTCCATAACCATTTCGCATAGCTGACAAGCGCGACCGTGAGTATGTTGCTCACAAATATAAGCGTTGGTTGCTTCTTTACCTTCCTCGTTCTGATACTTAACGTAGTGCATACCGAAAGTCTGGAAGAACTTACCGTTTGGGTCGTCTTTATTCGGGAAGATGCGGATATAGTTGACGCCGTCTTTTAAGCGAGTCAGATCAACGTTGTTGCCACGTTTGGCGGCAATGTCTTCACGAGTTTTGTTAAGCAAATCAAGTAATGTCTTAGACATGTGTTTCTCCTTGTTGTGATTTGGCCGATGGCGCTATGCGCGTTGGGCTTTCGTTCATTCGTGGCTCTTTCGAGCTGTTAAATGATAGATCAGTACTTACTTATTATCTATCAAAAATCAACGGGGAGTAATAAAGCGTTCAGAGCCTAATCGCTCTAATTCAACGATGGCCATCTTTGACGCCTGAACGATCATGTCTCGGCGATGCGAAAAGGCGGCGACAGCATGTTTGTATATGTCTGCGATGTGCCGTGCTTCATCCAACTTCTGCCGTTTAGACAGATACTGTGGGTTTGTTTTAACCTTAGCGTCCAGTACAGACTCGTTGAACTTAATGCCGTTCATACTCAAGTTCTTACGCTCTGTGTCGTATAGCTTTGCTTCAACAGCTTCAAGGTTAAGTTTTGCCTCTGCGACATCTCGATCTGCCTGCGCTAGTTTTGACCCATACTCCATTAAAAGCCGTGGCTGTTTACGCCATACTTCCTCAAGGTTGTCGCGGTCGAACTCCAGATCGGCCATGATTTTAGAAAAAATATCAGTGTTCACTCTAATAGGTTCCTACTTATAAAATCTGTATCAATTATATCAAACAGAGAACGGGTTTATGGCGTCATGTCAACTTTGTTCAGGGGAAAATATTGAGATCACCGAAGATAATTAGTTGTCTTATTTTGGTAAGCTGTGCTGACCATCTTTAGGTCACATACATGAGATGGATGGGGGTGTGGCATGAACGGATGAAATTCAGTCGCCGTTGACAGATGTCAACACTGTGAATAGAATACTATTATCGGAGGCGAATGAAGCAACATCCGAATAAGCATATTCAAGCAGCCATTGACTATGCATTAAGTAAAGGCTGGATCTGGGTAGCAGCTGGTGGTGCTGCACATTGTTTTTGCAGACTGCGATGCGGTAATCCAGAAGGTGAACACAAAACTCACCAAATGAGCGTATGGTCGACTCCGGGTAATCCCGAAAACCATGCCAAACAGATCAAACGAATGGTTGATCGTTGTAAATGATTTCAAGGCGGCATTAGCCGCCTTTTGCAGAAACTGTCCAACTATCTTCAAAGGAAAACTATGGCGCTTTATAACTTCACTCTGACGCTCTCAGGCGTATCGTATGAGACGGAAGGACTGGAAGACGCGCTGTACCAAAACGGCTGTGACGATGCGCTAATTTGCGCATATGGAAACTCCGTCTATGTAGAATTTGACCGCGAAGCACAATCACTTGATGCAGCTATCGCATCTGCGGTCGACAATATTGAATCAGCCGGTATCGGTGCAATTGTTGAATCCGTCGACTCGGCTCTTGTGGGCTTAAGCGATATCGCGGAACTGACAGACCTGTCTCGCCAGGCAGTGGCGTTGCTCAAAGACGGTAAGCGCGGAAGCGGCGACTTCCCTTGCCCTGTACAACGCATAAAAGGCCAGTCTCCTCTCTGGGATTGGGCTGATGTGGCTGAATGGCTCATGAATAACGGACGACTTAAAGAGGGCGATCAAATTGTCCAAAATGCCCGAACTTTGAGTAAATGGAATCTGGCGCTTCGAAACAGCGTCTCGAAAGATTTCAACGAAATAGAGCAAATTGCGGAGAAACTGATTAAACGCCGCAAAGATATTGCGAAATGCGCATAATGATGCCCGCCAATTGGCGGGCATCTGTTCTCTGTAAAGGTGTCTGGCATCGTCTGGTTCGTTAACGTTTACTAAACCAATGGTGACAAAAATTAGTTATCTTTGAAAAATAAAGGTTGCATGAAAAGAAGGGGTATGCGTTAATAGCATCGTTGGTTTGCAAGACAGACCTTATGTAAGCAGTTTTAGTAAAGCAGTCTCAGTTCAGTGTTATCTTCTGATTTCCCTTCTTCGTGAGTCTCCTCCTTAAGTGCCTAAGTAAGTCCCAATCTATACAGATCAAATTCTCGCCGCACTATGTGGCTCACAAAATTAAGAAGGTAATATCTATGTCTAATAAAATGACTGGTTTAGTAAAATGGTTTAACTCTGATAAAGGCTTTGGCTTTATTTCTCCTGCTGATGGCAGTAAAGATGTTTTTGTACATTTTTCGGCAATTCAGAGTAATAATTTCCGCACTTTGGAAGAAGGCCAGCAGGTCGAATTCTCTATCGAGAATGGGGCTAAAGGCCCAGCAGCAGCAAATGTCGTTGCTCTAAGCTGATTCAACGCTGATGATCCTCATTTCTACAATAACGAAGACGGTGTAAGCCTGAGTGGATAGATTTGTAGGATTGTACAAGTTGAATAAATTAGCATGGTAAGGCCATGCTAATTAAATCGACACAACGGCCAGTTTATTCCATAAAAGTGAATTGCCCATTGTGGCGAAATGCGGGGTTGCCGCATGAATAGTCAAAGGCAGAAGCTAACTGCCGGCATGGCAAAACAAAGTGCGTAAGAGGAGTGACTTCCTCAACAAGCGCCATAATTCTTTATAAACCCGCCAACAGGCGGGTTTTCTTTATTACTTATTTATTGTCTCCGCGATATCAGCCAGAATGGCCTCCAGTCGCTCTCCTTCTTCCGGTCGGAAGTACAGGATATTCGGGTTAAATCCGTAGAAGACGGTTGCATCAAGCTCTGGGAAGTACTCCTTACGACCAATCAGATCTGATGGTTTACTCTTATTGTTAAATAGTGCGGTTGAACGACTACCACACGTCAAAATGTAGGTTGGTCGTACAAGATTAATTTCTTCCCGCATAAAGTCTGTGAACTGGCCTATCTCGTCTTTGGTATAGTCTTTCTCTTTGTCCTTAACCTTCTTACAAACACCCGTGACATAAAGATCGCCCATGCGCAGATCTCCAACTGTCAGTAGTTTTGCCTTAAAGTCGTCGTATCCGTTCTCCATGAAGTAGCCGGTACGAGCGTCATTGCCGTTCGCATTGTCCAGAATGATCATGATTTTGGGTTTAATACCAATAGTCGGGCGTATCAACTCCTCACCCAAGCCCATTTCAGCCGCCATACGTGTCATGAGTACGTTGATTTCGGCAGAACGCTTAGGATTCATTTCGAACGGACGTGATGCTTTAACAGCGTCAATGATGAGATTGCCCATCAGCTCAGCCTGGTCGCGCAGTCGTTCAGGATCAGTTGCTGGCAGACTGCCTGGCTCAATTGACGCAAAAGCCCCTACTTTATGAAGCGACTCGCGTACACGACTGTTACATGCACGCTTCTCGACCGCTTCATCGAATTGTGCCACTGACTCGAATTTGCCACCAACTTTCTCACGCGCACGCATAATTGCCTGACAACCATTTTCAGAACAGCCTTTCACAGCAGAGAATGGCGCATACAGTGCCTGACTGCCGTCTTCGAGTGTGCGGATCTCAATTCGGTTAGATGACACATTAACGTCTGGTGGCAATACGCGAATGCCATAGGTCAGCGCATCCTTCACCAGCCCCTGATGCTTATCCTCGCCCAGAATGGTGAGCGCAGCTGCGAAGAACTCAGCAGGGTAGTGCGTCTTTAGCCACATAGACTGATAACTGATTAAAGAATAAGCAACGGAGTGTGATTTATTGAACTGATAGGCTCCGTTTTTCTCAAATGCGGTCCAGATCTCCTTCGCTTTCATCTCTGATAGCCCTGGATGTGACGCTGTAACGCGTACTGCGTTTATAGGTAGTTTTGCGCCGTGCTCAAGTGCCTCTTCGACAGTTTTCAGAGTTCCGTCTTCGCATTTAAAATGTTCCGCACGGTGAATGCGCTGTGTAGTGCCATCTTCCAGCTCAACGTCTATCCAGCCAGCTTGAGCCTGAACGATGAACTTCTCGCCCATGCTCTTCATTTTTTCCATGTTCTTCTTACCGATTGCGGAACGCACAGCGTCAGCTTCAGCCATTGTGAAGCCGGCAAGCAATCGAGTCGCGTTCATCGTCTGTTCCTGATAGAGAATCACGCCATTTGTTTCCGCGGTAAGTTTATCAAGAACGGGGTGTAATGATTCCGGCGTCATAAAGCCTTTGGCGACAGAAACATAGTCATCCAACATGCCTGATTGAATTGGCCCCGGCCGGAAGAGCGCAGTTGTAGCGACGACCGTTTTAAAGCTCATTGGCTCAATTCCACCACCTAAATCTTTAAGCAGCTTGCGCATTGGGCCTGATTCAAGCTGGAAAACACCTTGAGTGTACCCAGCAGCAAAACCATCCAGCACCTTGCGATCTTCAAGAGAAATGGCATCAAGATTGATATCTTCACCTGTGTTCTCTTTTATGTAGCGTTTTGCACTATCGAGCAAATCGAGAGTTGCCAGGCCAAGCACGTCCAGCTTAATTAGGCCCATAGCCTCGCAGTAACGCTTGTCAAATGCGATACAACGCGCGTCACCACGGCGCTCAACCGGTGTACGTTCTGTCAGAGGAACACCTGCTACGATCATCCCTGCCGCATGTCTACCAAAGCCACGCATAAGGCTTTGTAACTTGCAGGCTGCATTGAATGCATCAGGATATTTTGTTGCGTATTTGTCGAGACTTGCCAGTTGTTCGCGCAGTTCTTCCAATGGAAGGCTATCATCCTCAGCGTTCTTCAGTTCTTTTGATACCGCCATATCTGCGGACTCCACACCATAAATACGAGCGGTGTCACGTAGTGCAGAGGCTGCGCCCAGGTAGGTGAAGTTCGGAATGCCTGCAACGTAATCTTCGCCGTAGCGTTCATTCAGATACTCGATCACCTCATGGCGACGTGCCTGGCTGAAGTCCAAATCCGCATCTGGCAAGTCGAGACGCTCAGGGTTGATGAAACGCTCAAACAGAAGACCGTGACGGATTGGGTCGACGTTGGTTATGCCTATGCACCACGCCACCAGAGAACCGGCAGAGGAACCACGACCAGGCCCAACGGGAATGCCAGTTTCACGACTATGATTCATCAGATCGCGCACCATCAGGAAGTAACCACAGAATCCCAGGCGAGTCAGCGTGTCCATTTCGTACTTTAGCCGCTCAACATAAACCCTGTTCTCAGAAGCAGGTGGTGTGTATCCAAACTCTTTTGTGGTAAGACGTTTACGCAGCCCTGCAACAGCCAGTTTCATAAGCGTTGCAGGCTCGTCGTCTGCCATCTTTGGCAGTGCTGGCGGCAATTCATGCCAGCGCCATGTGCAGGCATCGATAATGGTATCCTGCGTTGTTGAGGCCATTGCAGCTGTTACCGGCACATCCATGCGAACGGAGAAGGCTTTAAGCGCCTCAAGGAGATGGCGGCGACCATTGACGGCGTTATCTCGCTGGTGGGGGATACGCAGACGATGCGGCTGGTCGATTTTGATGTTGTTCGTAACCATGTGCGCAATGTCTTTAATGTCTGCATCGTCGATCGATTCGTAATAAGCGGGATAGAACGCCACTGGCTCTATTTTCAATGCGCTGGCGACTTTCATCGCCCGGACGTTAATCTGGTCGTAGAATGGGGTAGGGTGCGGATAAACCACACTATAGAAGTTGTCTTTTCCACCCGCTGTAATCAGTGTGCTTATGATTTTTGCAAAATCGTTGCGTTGGAACACGCTACCGATGTCGGAAGTAAGCAGGATGATGTTGCCTTTGGCATATGTAGAAACCAACTGTTCGAGCGAGAGACGCGGTACAAAGTAGAACTGTTCTCGTGTGTTGGCCGCCGTCATTAGTTCGCAGATGTCGCGATATCCTTGCTCATTTTTAATTAGAGCGGTAAACGAGTAGTTACGTCCCCGCTCTAATGATTCCATACATCTCATAGATTCTTTAGCAAGTTTAGCCCGGTGCTCGTATGTGGGATCATCAACAATGTTTAGTTTCACACCACAAATAACCGCCATGTCGTCACCAGCGGCACGTTGTAGTGGAATAACGCTCGCAATATTCATGCTATCTGCTGAAATTACAGCGGTGTAGCCAGCTTCTCTGGCAATCTTCACCGCGTTTTCTGCTTTTAGAGCCGACTCCCCAAGTGAGAAGTCAGTTCGAACCATCAGTGCCTTCATGTGTTTTTACCTTTCTGGTTTTTTTGATTTTGTCATTGGGGAAGCCTACGAACTTCCCATGCATCGAAATCGCAACTTCTTTTGCTGATTGGTGACAATCGGGCTTGTCTGGACACACCAGACAAGCCTTACCAGTTTCAGAAGCAGCGATAAGAGAGCCGAAACATCCTTTACGCACGATTAACCAAATATTTTTTGAACAACTTCACGAGCCGCTTGTGCAGAAGCTGAAGGGAGTTTGTTAATGAAAGAACGCTCAATACCTGTCACAAAGTCGCCTCGCATCATTCCAATCTTGGCCGACAACAAAAGTTCACGAGGGCCAATTGGCTGACTAATAAGGTGTTCTTCGTATCCATCGCGAACGATACCGGCAAACTTAACCATCTTTTCAGCGTATTCATCCACGATGCCTGCATTTATCAACATGTTGATCTCTGCGTCTTTGCTCATGTATTTCACATTCGAAACGATGCCAAAACGCGAAAAGTTCGCGGCGTTCTGGATGTTTGTACCCTGGTACAAGCCGGTTTCATCACCAGATCCGTTCGTGTTGCCAGTGCCAATGAAAGCAAACCGTTCATGCGGAGTAATGCGACGCCATTCTGGAGTCGCCTCTTTGATGACCAACGCCTCACCTTCCAGCACTGGCTGATACACGCCAAGAATTTGTGGAAACGCAAAGTCGTATTCATCCGCGAGGTAAACCCAGCCATGCTTCATTGCGAGCGCAAGCAAGCCAGGCTCGAAATACGTAGAGCCATCACGCGCCAGAATTTGCCCCGTAACATGTGCCTCTTCCATTGATGCTGTATGTTGGGCACGGATCAACGGACGATTGAGCAAAGCACATAGCTGTGTAGGCAATGACGATTTGCCTGTTCCTGCATGACCCCACAAATAGCCAGGTATGCCAAGTTCAAGCATCATGAAAATATCTTTGATCAGTTCGAAGTCGCCATATACGTAGCCCTTCTTCACTTCTGGAACGAACTCTGGATACGGCGTATTGACGTTGACGCTAACCATGAGCGGCGTCCCACGTTTTGTTCCGAGTTCTTCCACCGTTACGTTTAGCAGTTCGTGAGCTGCGACCAGATCTGTCTTGTACTCAACTGTGCCTGTGTAACCAGGGCTACTGGTCAAGCCAGAAGATTTGGCCATTTCGCTTTTTTGCTCGGCACGTTTAGCTTGAATTGCATCAAGTGCCTTTTTCGATAGCGTTGGCTCATCTGGAAACTGCGTTGTGTACATTTTCAGTACGGTGTCAGGATCGGCATCTTTTACTGACTCAGGAATGCCCTCGCAATTACCATTGGCTACATGGGACTTAAAATAGTGAAATGATTTGCCGCACCACTTGCAAACAAGGTAATCAGAATGATTTTTTTCATTTTGCAGTGCAGTAGTCGTCATGCGTTTTTCCTTTGTTCTCTAATGAGCGTTCAACTTCTTATATAAATATACCATTAACTATCGTAAGTGCTTACTTATCATTAAGGCTGTTTTATTCACTTCAAAATGATACGAGATAGTTCAGTAACTACAGATGAACCAAGACTATCAACGCTCGTTACCAGGGCATGATTTGAGTAAAATCTCTCCGGTGCGTCAGTCATGATGCCAATTGCCATCAAATCAATGTCAGTCTGCGTTTCAATTTGCTTCGCAACCGAACGCAAATGAGCGTCAAAACCTCTCCCAACAGCCCACGGCGCGCCATCGCTCAGAACAAGCATGATCTTCCTGTCCTCCAAGCGACCGGAAAATAACGATGCAAGGCTGGCTATGCTTTCACCATCCACGTTATTAAGAAGTGGGAATGTGTAGCCTACGCACCCCATACGTGAGCGAACTTCGCGAGAATTTGCTTTTTCATTCCAATTTTTGATGATAGGTAGCATTAAAGATTCAAAGCGAGAGAACTCATATTTGATAGCCTTAAGTTCTCCTGCTGCCATATGACTGCCAAATGTAGTGAAGCCGGTGATAATGTTGGGAACATTTATTCGATCAAGTGCATCGGCGATGGTATATGCACTTGCAAGAGCTAGTTTTATCGTTTCGCCACTCATTGAACCCGATAAATTAATCACTTGTTGAACACAGGCGTTAACGGCTTTAGATTCTTCTTTTTTACGAAACACGCGATCATCATTCATTGTTAATCTGTAGATACTTGAACCATGAATGCGCCCCCGACGCTGGCCAGGTATAAACTGAACTCTGTTTCTGCTTGCTATTGCACGTTCCAGGTCTTTTGCCAGCGTCGACGAAACACCTGACGAAAGATGCTTTTCAATATATTTGTCGAAGAGCTGGTTGCCTTCAGGAACGATGCGATAGCGGCTGATTGGATATCCTCCCAAATCAATATCGGAGAATGTTTTAATAAGCCGTTTGATATGGGCTTCTGCCTGATCAATCGAGCCGATGAAGTCGTATGAGCGATTGTATGGCCTGTATTCGCTTTTCGAGCTTTCTGTTAACTCGCTTTTAATCGTTTCGGATAGAGCATCTTCTGTCATGCCTCCGACTTCATCTTCTATGCTATCCAGCTCCTCTAAAGCCTCTTCCAGACTCATTTTTGACGGAGTTGGGATATCTGAAGAGCCGTCTTCTGTCGTTTTTCTTTTTTCGTGGTCAGCGGTTAATGATTCTGACGCCGCGTTATCAGAAGCATCAGAATCTGATACCTCTTTATCATTTTCTGTATCATCGAATATTGTTTCTGATGATTCAGAATTATCTGAATCATCGCTGTCGTTATTATCATGTTTGTGCTTACTATGTGATTCTGATTTGATAGATTTGTGGTTATCTAACGATGAGGGTGTCTCATGATCTTCGTTGTCTTCATTGTTTTCTCCAGAGGCATCCGTCTGGTCAGCGTCTGAAGGATCGGAAGTTTTTCCCGGAGCTGACTCCTTACCTTTGCTTTCACTTTCAGTGTCTTTGAGGATCTTAGCTATGGTCGCAGCCACCTTTACACAATCCTCGGTGCAAGACATGTTACGCACGGCCACATCGATACCATGTTCTTTTAATAATGAAATTGGTTTCTCAATGACAGGCCAGTATTCATCCATGAAATCTACGAACGGTGCTTGGCCATCCCAGGCTCTTACAACCGGACAGAGAAAGAAGTTTAGAAAAAGCGCGCGCTGATCTTTGCCACAATAAGCAATAGCCTCTGAAGCCTTTGGTTTAAAGACTTTTTCGATTATAAGGCGCTGAGTTGCCATCAGATTACGTCTTGTTCCGTTAAAGACCTGCCCCATTTTTCGCTCGATGAACACGTCTTCTAAGGCATTCCATAGCGACCAGGAAGGAACGCGTCCTTTTTCTCTCATTTTGTTGGACACACGAATATCGGTAAACAAAATGTGAGCAACCTCATGATCGAGAAATCCGCGCACAGCATTCATCAATGCCGGTGTTGCGTTATCCGGGATTGATGGGATGTTTACGAGAATTGGCTCTCCATCATCGTTATAGCGTACATAAGCGTCGTCCCCTCGTTCTGCAACAGGGATGTTTTTACCTGAAAGGAGAGCGACTACTCGTTTTACACTGTCACGGAAGTCCTGAACCTCTTTGATGGAACGTTTTTTAGACATGGCTAATCCTTTGTTATGAAAACAAATTATTTACTAGTGTGTTTAATGTAGCACTGCGCGAACAGGGAACTAAGTCATTCGCGCAGGGAGAAGAGGGGTTAACAGATTCTGACGGCTAAAGACCCGGAGCCGGTATTGAGAAGCGTGAAGCGTTTGTTGTTAAGTTCGAATATAAAGCCAGTTGTGTCATTCACACCAACCTGAATCTGCTCATTCGGTAGATCGGTGAGGATGTCAGCTACACACTCATCAGCTAATTTCTGTACGTGTCCGATCTCAAGAGCGATTAGGCTGGAAATAGTGGTGTTCATTCAATCAATCCATTCTAACTTATACTATGGTAAGGAATACTACTAAAATTTGTATCAATACTGAATACATTCATATCATATGCAAGTTGATTTTCTTACCTGTTTTGGGCTAATTTTTCTCCGTACAATGGCCTTTAACCGGTCTTTTAAGTGCCTATCGAAAAAAATGATAATAGCTTTACAACCCTAACCTTTGATGTAATATCGGTAAGCACTTACCAGAGAGAATTGAACGCGCAAAGGTTGTAACCATGTCTGATAACAAGATTGAATTTATAGAAAGTCGCTACGCTGCTTTTATCGCAGGGTTGATTGAATCCTCACCTATGAGCCAGGCCCAGGTAGCCAAAACAATTGGGTATAAAAACGCCAACAACCTTTCTTTAATTAAAAGCGGCAAAATTCCTTTGCCTATCGATAAGGTTCGTCCGCTGGCGCTGGCACTGGGCATTGAGCCAAGTCGTCTTATGATGATGGTGCTGGAAGAACGCCAACCCGAACTCGCAGCATTTTTATACAAAGAAGGCACTGCTCCTCTTAACGAGGACGAAAAACAGGTTCTTGCTGCATATAACGAGCGATTCGGTAAAGAGAAAGGCGCATCACAAAAGGTTGTTGAGGCCATAAAGTCTCTATGAAAAATTTACACGAATAAGCTCTGTTGATAGACGATCTCCCTTAAATTTGTGGTCAATTTCGTCTAAATCCGGTTGCTCTACGATTGATGCGATGTACGTCGAGAAACTTTCTAAGGCGTCTCGCATCTCGTCCATATAATCGTGCCGGTCGTAGACCCGATCTATCCCCTCAAGACTGTGGTTCATGATTTTACGTGATACCTCCTGGCTTATGCCTAATGCTGGGAAGTAACTACGCGCAGTACGGCGCAAATCTCGGGGTGTAAATGGCTCAAGCTCCATCAGTTCTGGTCGTTCCAGAATACGACGTAATGCCTGGGCTATTGCCACTTTAGACATAGGAAGGTCTTTCCCGATTTTTTTATTCGAAGGCACGAGCCACTGGCTGTCTTTACCATATTCGAACAACTCTTCAATACAAGTGCGCATTAATGAGCTTAAAGGCAGAGAATGCTCACGGGCAGATTTGTTCCTCTTGCCTTGATTCCAAACCCCACGCTTAAGATTGAACTCACTTTTTTTAGCCCGCAGTACTTCGTCAGGTCGTCTTGCGGATACAAGACACAGCCTGGCCGCCCATTTTGTACCAGCGCACACATTGAAGTAGTCCCATATATTCCAGAACACCCATACCTCTGCGTCGGTCAGCTTCCGCTCGCGAGGTGTGGGCTTTGCGCCACCGGCAACTTTGTTAAGTGACATATCGTTTAACGGTGACACGTCTATCATCCCCTGGAAGGCGCACCAGCTAAGGAACTGCTTCATCAGAGAGAAAACGCGGCGGCCCATAACAATTTTGCCATCCAGTATTAGTGGGTTGACCAGTTGGTTCACCATGAACCTATTAATGTCACTTACTTTTACATCGGCAATGTGCGGCAAAACATGTATCAAAATACAATGAACAGCGATCTCTGGCCGACGTCTTGTTATCAGCAGAGATAAGCGAGTGAATAACATGAATGCGTCCGAGAATCTCATGTCATTGCTGACCTGGGAGATCATAACGGCCTGCATTTGAGATGCTCTTTCGAGATACTCAATCGCCTCTTTTGAGGTGTTCTCCGCAGCGCGTGCTCTGTCAAAGCTATTTTTCATATGACAATCACCGAGTTACGCCGATTCACTGTATAAGTAAACAGTATATTAGGCATAGATTCTTATAGGATCAAGAGTAAAAGTAACTCATTTTCAGTAATGATTCCATACATAGTAGGTATGGAATCATTTTGACGTTGTTTTTTGAATTTTAAGGGAAACGGGAGTGAGTTTGGTGGGAATAAAAACGGCTCCTGTGAGCCGTTAAAATCAGAGGGTGCTGACGTATGCAGCCAGTTCTGTGTATCCGCCAATCGGTTGGCCATCGATCAGCACTTGGGGGATAGTCTCTACCGGTTTACCAACAATTTCACTTAGTTTTTCCTTGTCGATACCGGCAGTGGTGATGTCGATGTACTCATAATCACCGTAGCCATGTCCCTTTAGTTGCTTCGCCAGCTCGACCGCACGTTTGCAGTATGAGCAGTTATCTCGTCCGTAGATAGTGATCGTCATTGCTTTGCCTCATGCCACTTTTGCTTCAGGAGATAGCCTTCCAGGGGCCAGATTTGATCGATAGCATCTTTTCGAGCGTACTCGCGACCAACATCAAAGTTGAAGATTTCTGGTCTTACGCACGCAGATTTTCCCGTTACGGTATATCCATTTTTGAGAACCATAACGCAGAACGTTAAGAGTTTTAACGACTCATGACCTTTGTCGATATCTGTTTTTGAATTGTAAACAGAGATGAAGTTATCCCCGTGGCTGGCATCATATGCAGTGAAATAATGTTCACTTTGAATGAGTTGTTCAATGTGTTCAGGGGTGACTTTTAGTGGTGTGTTCTCTTTGCTGGTCATTATTTCTTCCTACAAAGTTCGTAGACTTGACTCTTTCAGTTGCAAAAAAGGGGCCGAAGCCCCTTTGAATTTTGCGCTGAAAAAAAGTGTTGCTAGGATGTTAGCAAGCTATGGTTAAGAACGTCTGCCGTAATTGTCTATCACAGCGTTGAGCGGTCTGGTTTATGTTAGCGGAGTCTTAATCTGGGTGATTAAAAGGCCAAACCGCTCAACGCTGTGTCTGGCGGAGAGTAATGGAATCGAACCATCATCGCTTGCGCAATGGGACGGTTTTCAAGACCGCTTGAGCACCATGCTCCCTACTCTCCGGCCGTTGTGGTGGCCGGTACTGAATCTCCGGCATACGGTGCAGCCAATTAGGACTACGGACGATCACCGCTCGCGAAAGGGAAGATTTGCGGCCGCATTTCCCTAACATCCAAGAAAGCTATCGCATCAGTCTGCGAATCCACCACAACGGTAAGATCACTACCTTTCGACCAGTCATTGTGCACATGAACGACGATTAACCGTAATGATCTTATCGTTGTATTGGTGCCGGTTAGCGGACTCGAACCGCTGACATCCTGCTTACAAGGCAGGCGCTCTACCAACTGAGCTAAACCGGCAATTTGGTGGGGAGTGATGGAGTCGAACCACCCGAGTCGCAATGACAGTAGATTTACAGTCTACCCCGCTGCCCCTACGGACTAACTCCCCTAAATTGGCGATGGTGGGTGGATTCGAACCACCGACCAGTTGGTTAACAGCCAACTGCTCTACCGCTGAGCTACACCATCAATTCAGCACTGACAGTATTTATTACTCAACAGTGCCAATCGCGACGGTTTAGTTTCTGCCAGGAAACGCACCGCTACTTGCACTTTTCGTTAGTGCCAGACGCTTTCGACTTCGCTCAATAGTAGAAGGCAAAATCTTTAAGTAGATGATGTTTCTGAGGACAGCACCTACTTTGTAATTTATACAATGTGATGTATGGAATCATTTGTTGTGAAAACAGGCACCAATGGCAACAGTGGTTAAACCTACACAACAATCCTGTCTTCACAACGTTGAGGCCACTACTCCGATTGAATGTTTGCCCAACATGTTACATATCAACGCTCGCCGGTATCTCTGTGAATAGAACCTTAGAATTGATAAAAATGTAATGGCCTCAACGTTGTGTGCTGGCTAACCATACCAGCCGGGCTACGTCGCCGCTTTTTAACCCAGTATAAACGACATAATTGAACAAAATGACGTAACAGAATGGGCGGTCAGTGGCTAAGAATCCGGGAGTCATATGGAGTTGAAAATATACCAACCGCCCATTCTGTTACTTCATCGGAGGGAACATGAATGTTCCCTCCTGCGTTCTGCAATCACACTCGCTCAGTGTGTCCCATTTCGGTAACGAGGCTGGAAACTGACCTCGCTGGTGTTTGGCTTATTAGGCTACTGCCAGATAGACTTCTTCGTTTGCACTTGTATTTAAGTTCAAACAGTCGCGCCTCAACGAAAACAAAGTCATCTTATACACAAAAGATAAGTAAGTAAATACTTATCAATATGTTTTTATTCGGTTGTGACTTTTTTGATCAAGGCCACGCTGCGACTAGGTGTTCTTGTAATGGTGGCAGTGAATCGTTTCGCTTGGATAGTAATGGTTTCGTTCTCCTTAAGTTGCCCGTAGCGAGTTTCCACCAGGGTGCCAAGACGCCACAGACCATCATCGATACGTTTATGACTAGCAAATTTAATCAGCAACAGTTTTACGACTAACTGACCTACGTAAAAGGCGAATGCGACTCCGGCCGCTAAGAAATAGGTGGCCAACCACCATTCCCAAGAAGTTAAATTGCTCATTTTTTCACCTTTGTTTCATGAACTACCCGATACACACGCTTTCCGATGCACAGTGTTTTGGTTTTAAGTTCCTGCTTAATTAAATCACGACAGATGCCGAAGCCGATAAGGAAGCCACCCATAAAAGCTAATGAGATGTATGGAATCATTTTAACGCTCCTGATTCTACTAATTGCTGTAGCAATACTTTCCCTTTATCAGTTAACTGGTAGTTGGCCGAACACCACGTTTCAGAAACGTTTGCAACCAACCCTAAACGCTCTAACTTAGCTCGCGTTTTAGGCTTCCAGTACTCAGGGAACTCCGGCCACTTACTGATTTCATGAAGCGTTTCCTTCTCCCGTTTACTTAATACGATCATCCTTAATCTCCTTCAGGGTGTTGGTTATTTCTACAATGCGATAAATACGACCGCGTCTTTCTATAACACCGCTTTTAATGTAGTCATTGATGCAACTGGACATCACCACAATACCTATGAAAAAACCAACTGCTAAAAATGCAATCATCCAGCCGAGCATCATTCTTTATCTCCGATTCGATCTTCTGTATCGCGTAAGCAACGCGGCCATTTCAGTCGTGGGTGGCGTAAGCTGCCGTCCGGTGTTTTCTCGTGACAATGAACCTCGACAATACGACCACGGTACTTCTCTTTGTTGTTCCAGATCTCATCCAGATATTTATGCTTAATGCCGCTCGCACGAACGATGACGCCGTTTTCAAGACGAATAACAATTTTTCCAAGTGTGTTGGCAAAACCAGAGTCCGGGTCGCCCGGCTCAAAGTCGATAATTTCACCATCTTCGGAATCTTCGTCTTTTAACTTCCACCAGCTGCGGGTACGTTTAAACTCGTAAACAGAGTTCGGATCTTTGCCCATCTCCCCTTCTTCGTTATCGTCCAGGCGTTTCATGAAGCGTTCGATGAAGTCTTCGTGGCTATGGATGATATAGAACGGATGCAGGTGAATGTCTTGTGTCTAGCCTTCACTGCGATCGTTTTTGAACAACGCCACCAGCATAGCCAGGCGCTCTTTCAGCTTCATACCTGTCTTTGCATACTCTTTGGATTTAGCCTGTGCTCGCCATTCCGGTAGGAAGAAGTCGAAAACATGATAAATAGCGCCAATTGCCTGCACGTTCTTTTTGCGCAATGCAGATACGGACTGGTTAAATGAACCGGCAGTTCCTTCACCATCAAAGAAGATGTGTTTGTGGCCTGAAAGTTTGCCTAATTCGAGCATTGCTGGCTTTAGGTGATCGAGAGACGTGATTGGATTACCAGTACGAGAAAGGAAGTTAACCTCTTCCTCGTCAACAATAACCTCGCAAATTACTCGCAAACCATCGAGCTTAAGACTGCCAATCATCGGCCATTTTGCTTTAGGATTTGGCTTGAAGGGGTATTTGTCGCCTTTTTCTTTATACGGTGACGCCAGCTGCACCTCGAATTTCGGAATGGGATTTTCAAAAACCTTGTTGCATAGGCTAATCCCAACACCTGCTTTCGGGTCTTTTAAGAGGAAACGACGGAACACGTCCTGCCCATCGGCGCACATTGACGCCACGATAGACTCAACAGCTGCTATTGCTGCGTTCCCCGTTAGCTCGCGAGAGGCCAGCTTATTCAGTACATCAATGGCTTTTTCGTCACTTGGGATGGACTCACTAAGCGGCTCTGCCACTTTGTATTTCTTTACCCCAAAACGGATGAAAGGGTTGAGCATCAATGAAACCATGCTTTGCTCGAAGTCATCCATGTTGGCCAATGCCTCTTTTTTTGCATTGGTTCCCATAGCTTTCATTTCGTCCAGCTTATGCTTAAGTGCGATCAACTTTTTCATTGTTGTTTTACCTCCATATGTTGATCGATTTGCTCATGTGTTTCTTTTGTTGTTTCTTCAAGCAACGCCGCATACACGTCAGTGATCGCTGTTTGTGATGTGGTGCTCTTCTTAACCATGTTATTAATCGTTACACTGTCACGTTTTCGTTTTAAAGTTCTGGCTTGTTTATTCCGTTCTTCAACCTCCTTAATGAGCGCGGTCATATCTTCGAAATACAGAGATTCTCCTTTACGAATCTCTTCAACCATCATTTTTAACGCCTTGCATTTGCCTGCTTTGATAGCGGTTGCGCACGACTGGAATGAAGTTCGAGGAAGACGGTTTTCTTTGAAGGCAAGAATGGTGTGCTGGCAAACGGAGTAGCTGCAATATGCCGACTCACCGTTTATCTTTACTTCTTCACAACGAAGTGAATAACCATTATTTCCTGAAATAGAGGGGATTTTTGACAAATCAGCTTTCACAACTACCGCCATAAATAATCTTGTACTTACCTATCGTTATTTGCGTAAAAAACGACGCGCGGAGAGATTACCAACTTCCCCAGCTAATCATCTTGCGCTGATTGCTTTCTAAGCGATAGGGGACAAGAAGCTCTGTGACATGATTGATGGCGTATGATTTAGCCTCTTGCTCTATCATCGGTAATTCGTTAGCAATCCTGACCATCTTCCCAGCAAATTCCGCCATTACGCCATCACATGCCTTCCCAGCATCAATAACGATATGCACCAGATCCAACTGGCTTTTGCACATGTCGCAAAGAGACGCATACTCACTCTCTCTGATTACATTTACGGCATCATTAGCCCCTTTATTAAGCAAGACTTCCAACAGGTTTGTCGGGGTAACGAAATCGGCTTTAAGTGACAATGTTCTCTCACCTTTTATCGACCGTAAGTACTCTTCGTAGTTTTGCTTGTCTTCCAGCAAAACTAAGCTATGCATAGTTAGAAGTGATTCTTGAATAGCCTCTTCAATAATACTGTCATTTGACGCACAAAAAACGGTATTTGTGTAGATCACTTTGCCATCCATCCATGCCCCAACCTGCACTTTAAGACTGATCGGGTTTTCTTTGCTAATAAAAACAACTAATGCAGAACGCCGTGCACAAGAAGGTTCACCCCATACGTGTAACTCAACTTTCAGATAAGGTAGCCCTGGTAGCGGGATCTCAACCAAACGAGTGGCGATATGATCCATTGCTGTTTTTACGGCTTTTTCAATGATGTCTAGCCGATTGCTCTCGCTGATTTCTAAACCAGTTTTATCAATGATGTCGCAGGCTAATTTCTGAATTTCGTCTTTCATACCAACTCCTAGCTAACAGATGAAAGTATTCTTACAGAAAGATAAGTAGTCATCTACTTATTTTATCGGCGTTTGTTACGATAGAGCCTTAATGCCTAAAACCTTGCTTTGCAACTCCAACTGTTTGGTATACGGTTTTGCCCGATAATAGGCTTTGATAATTTGTTCTGGCGTTGCATCGCCGGGGTCGAGTCCTTCCTCGCCCAAACACGCTACTTTGACATTAAGACCAATACTGGTCAGTCGCCTGGCTGCGGCCATAGTGTTTCGTATAGCTTGCTTTTCACTATCCCACATCATGATCACATTACGTAATCCACGCGCCTTGAGCGTCAGGAACGCGCCTAACTGATCTTCTGCATCCTGAGTGGTGTTACCAGATAGATGCATCCCGAACGTTCCTATCGGCTCCACGTAATGACGTAATGTTTCTTCATCAAAAATAGCTCGTTTAACCCCCATAACATCGAACGCCCCCTCACAGACAACTACAGTCTGTTTGCCGACCGCATTATGGCCGTTGTAGAGAAATTTACCTGAAGCTGGAAGCTGCATAGGAAAGAGGTAGCGGCGTTCTGCTGTACCGGTAATGTCTCGTCCCTGAAATGTCTTCATTACCCCATCCAGATCGTAAACCGGTATCAGTATTCGCATATCGAATATCTGCCCTTTGACCTGGTCTGTGTACGGATCGACGTATGCGTGCTTGCCTTCGACGCAGTAACGCAGATCAAAGTATTTGGCCAGATCCGGGGAGATATGGCGCTCCACCAGATAATCAGGAAGACGACCGTCAATGGGGAGTTCGTAATGTCGAGGGAGAGCTACTGGCCCTTCGAGTTCAACCTTGCTGGCCAGCACGACCTCTTCCTTCTTCGGCGCCCATCCTTGTGAGATCAGCGCGTTCTGCACATATTCCTCGAACTGTCGTCGTGATTTACCGCTGTAGTGCTTGAGGAAGACCAGCTTATTGAACTGAATCTCTTCGGGATGATCACCAGCAAAGCATTTGCCGACGCCACTGGTCAGATTGAAATATACCTTCCAGTTGGAGCTGCCACATACCGGACACTCCTTGATATTCACTTCACGACCGCGAGCACTCACGCCTCCACGTCGATAAACGATACCTTCAGTGTCCAACCATTGTTCAAAATCTAATTCGGTAATTAGCTCTTTCAGCTCGCTCACGATAATTCCACTTTTAATAGGCAATATTGTGACCAACCTAAATGTTGATATAATATAAAGGTTCATGTGTTTTTCTTTTGTGGTTTGGCAAAAGAAAAGTTGTTTCACCAATGAATCAAGCGTGGAGGTGTTCTCCACGCTTATTTTTTAGGTAACGTCTAAGATTCGCTCAATGAAGCGCATTTGTTCGAGGTTTTGTTTAACGCGAATGCTGATCCCTCCCTGCTGGTTACGAGAACCAGCAAAGTAGAGACGAGCCTCTCCTTTCGCTTCTTCTTCTTCGGTTTTGTTGATCGTTATTACCAGGTCAGCAATACGTACTTTTTCGATGTTGTCGGCGGCGTGCATCATTGTGGCAACTTCTGACGCGCCACCTTCACGGTTTGTCTGCGATGCCGTGATCCCAGCAACGTTATGCTTGTCATAAAGAGCACGTAAATCGGTGTAGATACTACGAATGTTAGCGCGATCATCACGAAGGTCATAACTGGCACGCATCAAATCTGCGTAGTCGACAACAACCATATCAGGCACCATGCCATTGGCTTTCATGCTGTTAAGCATACGGTCCAGATCTGCCGGTGACATACTTCCTGACGGACGCTCAACCACCCACAAACTACCAATCCCCTTCGTGGCTCCCAACTCTGCCAACTTACGATGAACCTCATCGCGCCGTTCCACCAGCTTGGACATTTCCGTCTCCGACAATCTTGCATCAAAACGGTCGGATAAAATGGTGGTGTGAACCTCCAGCGAGAGATACAGAACATTGTAGCCAGCAAGCGTAGCGTTTATGGAAAACTCACCCATTGCGGTCGATTTACCGGATTTAGCGAACCCCATGAAGAGCACCATTTCACGCTTCGCCCAGCCTTTTTGGTACAGCAACCTATCGAGCAGAGGGAGTCCAGTTGTAATGCTGTTTGGCACATACTCCTCTGAAGCCTCATATTCACGCGCTTTCAATCGCTCACTTGCGGAGGTGTAGTAGTCATAGATTCCGGTCGCTTCGTTCGATCCAATCTGCTGAACCTTGGCCATTATTGACATCGCCCCCTGAAAGTCGCCTTTCTCTTTCAGTTCAGCAGCCTTAATCAGAGCATCATCAAACGCTACGCTTTTTGCGAAGGTTGATACCTGGTCAATCATGTACGAGGTATCGGACAATTTTTCTGCAAGGATGCGCTTAAACGCAGCAACAACATCGGCGAATAGTTCCTCACGGATAGTCTTATCGCGTTTCGCACGCTTAAGCATATCCAGAATCGCAGATGAAGAGGGCGCGCTCTTGTACATACGGTAATAGCCCGAAACCATATTAACCAATATGGCATTGGCCGCATTGGCAAATTGACTAGGCACAACAAGATCTCCCGCACGAGTAAGAAACTCGTGATCACGACAAAAATAGGCCGTCAATCTGTTCTGAAAATCTTCATCAAACTCTTCGGACAGCCCGCGTCCTGTATGGCAAAGTTCGGTCATGTGCTTTCCTTTATTTTTTAAACAAATTGTTTTCTAGTGTTAGTTAATTAGATAGGGAATCAATAAACCGCCGTGCTTCTTCCAGTTCTTCTGGAAAGTGGGCGGAAATAAGGCGCTCTGGAACGATTTCCATTAGCCAGGTAGCGGAGAAAATTGCGCGTATGCGCTTGCTGCGGGGGATGGCGCGTAAACGCTCCAGAATCCACTCAAAATAGCTTTCCTGAATCGGGTTGAACTGCATGTCTCCCATATGCTTAAAGCTAACCAGAGAGTCATCCAGACGGGTTGTTGCGCGTCTGGCTAATTTCTCTTCAAATATCTCAATCAGTTCTGGCTGCCACAAATGCTGTGGGCGAGGCAGCTTGTCCCACAAACGTCGTGCAGCTGCGGAAAGCACGGTGGAGATAAAGTAGTCGTATGAGCAGCAATAGCGATCCGCAAACTGGCGTGCTTTCCATAGCGACGTTTTATTGGCAGTCGACAACTCCTGATAAGGCAGGCGTTTTAACCCGGTGGTGAACGGAGCTGTTTCAAAGTGTTCGCGACCGTGCGTCAGCATGATATTTGAGTACTGACGTTTGTATGCCTCCGTAAAAAGGCAGGTGGCCATGAGAGGATGCATGTCGCGGTAATCAAACCACTTCGTCTCGAAGAGTTCAGCCTCGTCTTTACAGCGCGACAAACCAATGTTTTCAGCGACCCACTTGTCCATAACAGCGGTATTCCACTCTGTCATGAAGTCGTACTGGTCGTTGTCGATGGTATCGAAAAAGATTTGGCTCATGTGGCTCACCTGGTAGGTAGTTACTTACTTATCACAATGAGCGGATGATAGCGACTGGTGGCAGTTTTTGGAAGTGGAAACGGAAGGGAGTTGTTCTGGTGGTGTCTTTTAAAAGACCTGCTTCCGTATATATTTAATAAGTTACTTATTATTTATATATACAGAAGCAGGCATAACTTGTCGTCTTAGACGCCCAGAAGCTCTACACTTTGAGCCTGTTAAATTGATTAAAAACTTATGTGTAAAATAGAACGCATTAGTCAGTAGCTAAGAGATGCAATAATGGACGATTTATCGGTATACGCGAGATCATTGGATAAGGCTAAATACTATGTTTATTGTCTCTATGATACAGAAGACAAGATGAAAAGACCGTTTTACATAGGAAAAGGCAAATCGACTCGTTGTCTCGATCACATCAAGTATCCCGATGACTCTCCCAAATCCATGCGGATCAAAGAACTTTTGGCTAATAAAAAATTAGGCATAGATATTCTTCGTCATGGTATGGATGAAACCACAGCCAAACTTGTTGAGGCGACATGCATCGACCTTATGGGGGTCGGAGAGCTTACGAATAAGGTACGAGGAAGTGGTTCCATGATGGGCAGAATATCACTGGACGCCTACCATCACTTAGTGCTGCAAGAGGAAACTGAAATTGCTCCTGAGCACGCCGGTCTTGCCTTCCTGCTAAACAGCACCTACAAGTCAGGAATGTCCGCTCTGGCATTATATGAAGCTACGCGTGGCGTATGGGCAAAGGTTCCAAGAGACGAGAATCTCAAATATGCCTACGCTACATATGGTGGGCTGATAATGGAAGTTTATCAGATTGAATGCTGGGTCAAAGCCGGTTCTCAGCAGTACTTTACAAGGGATATAGCTCTTGGCCCCGACACAAAACGTTATGAATTTGTTGGCAGAATAGCCGATGAGCATATTAGAAAACTGTATGTAGGCAAATTAATCAAGAAGCCACCAAGCTACGGTAGCCCTTTTGTGAAGGTTGGGGTGGTTAGGACTGAACATAGTGTTAGTGCGGCATAAAGCTGACACTGTAGTTATGCATTGGCGCAATATACGCGCCAATGCATGATTTTTAACCTTTCTTCATCAACTCTCGTTTGATTTCATCGGTACGCATCGTGACATCGGCAGCGGTGATCGCCTCATTCAATTTCACGATGTCCTCGATTTCCTGCGGTGACTTCTCTGCCAGATGGAAAATGGCTGCTCGAATCACGTCAGAACGAGTGAACTTCTCGAAGCGAGGGATGAACTTCATCATCTCCAGCAGTTCGAAGTATTCGTCCTCCAGTGACATTGTGCGGCTTTTAATTTTCTCTTTGCCACGAGTCGGGCGTCCCTGTGGTCTGACTGGTTGGCGCAAAGGAGTTGTGTTCTTAGCCGGTGCATCAGGCTCTTTGCGCTTTGCTAGGTCACCCATTTTCATGGACATTATTCTTCTTCCTCCAGACTCAACAGATAATCTACAAATTCTTCAAACTCGGCTTCCGCCTTTTTGTCGCGCTCGCTACCGGTCATTTCAAAGATAGAACGACCAGACTCTTCCGCATCATCATAGACGTTGCGGTTATATAGATTGACTGGCGCAGACTCGATTCCAAACGTCTCAACAATCTCTTTAGCCGCCAGAATGCGAGACACTTGTGATGGCAAAGCCGGGCACTGGTTCATGACCGCGCGGACCTTCACTTTATCGTTTACATTGCGAACATTGTCGATAATAGGATCGATGTCACGTAAAGATTTCAAATCACGACGCTTAGGACGCAGCGGGATAATGATAACGTCAGCCATCAGCATCGCTTGTCGCTGAATTTCGGAGTCGAAGCCACCAGCATCTACCACTACAAACTCAGCTCTACCCTGAAGCGATTTTAGGTGCTTAATGATGTCATCCTGAACGTATGCAAAAGGAATCAGCTCAAGGTCTTCGTTCTGTCGACGGTCTTCACACCAGCTCGTTGTCGTGCGCTGAATATCTATATCGGTAATATAAACCTTCTTCTTCTTATTGACTTTCAGGCAAACGGCAATTTGCTGGGCAACGGTGGATTTGCCAGGCCCGCCCTTTGTGCCGCCAACCACAAAGATCTTGGTCATTGGAGAGTTCCCTTTGCGTATATAATTATCGTCTGAAACAACTTGTTTTCTTATATGTGATATAGCCTAAATGCCTACGGCTACGGTGTAAAGGTTAAATGGTAGGTTGTGGTTAACAATTGGCAATCATTGCTTGTATTTGCCTGTTGAAAAAAGTAACAATGACCTCTATATTACAAGTACGGTGATATGCCGTACACAATTTGATAATGCACACGTAATGGGCTATAGCCTTTTAAAGTAATTTTTGAGTCGAAAACTCAGTTTGAACAGAGGAGATTGATGGCCTTCCTACATCACGGCCATCAGGAGGAATACATGTCAGCACTAAAAAAGCAGCGCATCGATTTGAGATTAACCGATGACGATAAAAGCATCATCGAGGAAGCTGCCGCAATGTCTAACCAGAGCATTACTCAGTTTATGGTTAGCAGTGCATCTGAACGTGCCGTGAAAGTTATAGAGCAACACCGTAGACTAGTTCTGAATGAAGAATCCTGGAATCTGGTTATGGACGCTATAAGCAATCCTCCGGCACCGAACGATAAGCTGAAACGAGCTGCTAATCGTCTGAAAAGCATGGAGTAGTTTACTCGTGAGCAATACGACGATAGAGATTTTCTCTGGAGAGAAAGATTATGATCTAAACGGTTTTGATTGCGGCGAAGAGTCACTAAACGCCTTTTTAGCCAACCACTTAAAAAGGCAGCATGAGGGAAAAATTCTTCGTGCTTATGTGCTTTGCACTCAAGAAGAAAGGCCAAAAGTGTTAGGGTATTACACTTTGTCAGGTAGTTGTTTTGAAAAGGAGTCCTTACCTTCACGAAGCAAACAAAAGAAGGTTCCTTATCGGAATGTTCCAAGTGTTACTTTGGGTAGGCTGGCTTTGGACAAGTCCCTTCAAGGTCAAGGATTTGGCTCAATGCTTGTAACACATGCAATGCGCGTTGTGTACAATGCATCTCTTGCTGTAGGCATTCATGGACTTTTCGTTGAGGCGTTAAATGACAAAGCCAAGGCGTTTTATAAAAGTTTAGGCTTTATCCAGCTGGTTGGTAACAACGAGCGTTCTTTGTTCTATCCTACAAAATCTATCGAAAAATTGTTCGAAGAATAATGTGTTCCCCTCATTTGAGGGGAACTTCGACATCACCAACCACAAACCCTCTCTCCCATCGTATTGTGAAAAAGGATTTGGCGTTCGGTTTCTTCAGTCATTACATCATTATTGCTGATATAGATAGGCTCAGCTCCATCGCAGAACAATACGCTGGCGGTTTGTGGTTTAATGACGCACCCACTTATCATACAACTCACGATGAACGGCAGAAGCATCTTTCTGACGTATTTTATTGCTCGTCTCATTCACCACTTCCACTGTGCTTTGAAGTCGTTTTCTGTCTTCCTGTTTTGCCTTCTCTTCCATTGCTCGTCGCGCCGCATTTCCGCCCATCGTGTAAGCGCCGACCAGAACGAAAAGAACGGCAGCCAGCGTAATCAAAGCAACTTTTAGCTTTGTCATCAGGCTGCCTAGCATATTAGACCATCCCTTTCTGGTGTTTTCTTACCTGCGACCAGGCAATGAATCCTGCCACAACAATAGTGGCAATACCGAAGATGATGCGTACTGTATCCCCGCTAGAGATATGACCTTGTGCCTTATCCATAGCAGCGGAAACCTGCGGCATAACATCGGCAAGCTGCGCCAGACCAATACCTGCTGTAACAGTTGCGCCAGCGGTTTCTTTAGTTACAGGAACAGCCTTCACGGTTTTCACCGGCTTAACGACGCCAGCTCGACGCAGACCTTCCTCAATAACTTCTGCCGTATACCAGGTGTTCAGCGTTTTTAGCGGGCCTCGGCCATTCTCGTGGCGAATGATTGCCTCAACCAAAGGTCGAAGGATGTCGTAATCATGCAGATCGATGATCATGTCTGCGGTTACACCAACGGCTTTAGACACCTCATTAATGTAGGCGTCAGTATTGTTTTCATTCGGCGGTGCCCAGCGTTCAATAACTTCACGAATGGTATCGATACTTGAGCCGTCTTTTGCGCGACGTTTATCGTGGTAGGTAATTAGAGTCACCGCCAGCGCACGAATCCCCCAAACAGGGTCTTTAAACGTGCAAAAGCGCGGTTCGTCTGGATTCGCAACCAGACCTTGCCACGGTGATCCTTTATCCAGATTACCGGGGTTATTATTACGAATGCCTCTCGGAGTCTTCATCCTTGATCTCCTGTTATTGCAGTCCACTTTTTACGCCATACGCGGCTAACCCCAAAAGCAGTGCGGTAATAATGAACGACGTTATTTTAGAAACAATGCCGCCAAAGAACCCACTTGAGATGGAGTCCAACCGGTTAAGGAGTTTGTCCAGATTGGAGTGTTGAATACTATGTTGCGCCGGGGTCATATCACCAAAGTAGGTTTTCAGCTGATCGTTGACCTCCTGGCCAATTTCTTCACGTAGCTCTTTACCTAATTTGCCGACAACCTCCCGAGCAACGATCGCGGCAATGCGCTCAACTTGCTCTGTTGTTACGCCCGCCATCTCGTTCGACATATTTTCCTCCATGAAAAGTCAAATCGGGATGGCGGATTTATATCACATTTTATCTTTTTTATATAGGTATGCACTTACCTATCTGTAAATAAACTTAAACACCAACAATAAATTACCTCAGAACATCTCTCTTTATATTTATTGCCTTCTTTGCGTAAGCTATATCTCAGTTAATCTTATATTAAATAAAAATATATAATAATGTGCACGCTAAAAGTGGAATCGCAAAATCCATCAGGCTTGCCACATCCCAAGCGCGCGGATCAAAACCGCCCCACCACGGCATATTCATTCGCTTGCCATGCCCAAACATTTCAATCCAGCGATATTCTGCCTGGGTGTGTTCACGCGCAATGAAGAACGTACAACCAGCTATCGCCCCGTAAGCCCAGTTTCCGGTAAAAAGACCAACCAGTACCTGCGCAGCCACAGCACAAAGTGCATGAAGGAAAGGTGTTATATCCATTACGCCTCCTTTATCCGATATCGCTTCGGGAAACGGATAACAACTTTAATTCTGACTCAAGTTCATCAACTCTTTCAGTCAGCTTCTGGATATGGTGAATCAGTGGAACAACCAG